>JARGFU010000024.1 GCA_029210625.1 Deltaproteobacteria bacterium
GGCTCGGGCTCGGGCTCGGAGTTGTGGATCAAGACGAAAGTGAAGCTCATCGGGCTCCCTCCTGCTCCTGGCGGCGGGCGTTGGCCTTGCAGTGGGGGCAGTTGACGAAGACCGGGTCCAGCGAGTAGTCGACGTTCCGGGGGAGACGGCGGATCTCGGCCCCACAGGCGGTCGTCAGGTTGCGGCGGTTGAGAACGAGATGGGTCTTCATGGTCTAGGCCTCCTTTTCGTTTCGCATTTCGCGGATGACGTCCTTCGCGTCCTCCAGGGTGTCGGCCTCGAAGACTTCCTGGGTCGCGGTGTCGGTGACCTTCCACCAGAAGCCAAACCCCCCATAGTGAGAGCCAAACTTCTGAACGGTGAAGTCTCCCGATACGGTGCGGCGGATGGTGGGGTCATTGGTCGGGATCAGTTGCATGATCTGACTCCTATCGCTCGAGGGCGACATTGCAGAAGCGGGAGAGCCGGTCGGAAACTTCCTTATGCTCTGCGGACCCCAAGCCGTGCTTCGCGATCGCTTCGAGGAGCGCGGCCTTGAGGGCGTCGATCATCTTGTGGCTGGCTTCCATCTGGAACGTGGTCATGGTCTGACTCCTACAGGGAGAGGAAGAGCCCAGTGTTCGACTCGAAGTGGGGGACCAACATGTCGAAGAAGAGCCCCTCGGCTCTGCGCTGGTTCTTCAGCTCAAACTTGACGATCTTCCCCAGCTCCACGGTGTAGAGGTCGTCGGCGGTCAGGGTGACCTTGCAGTAGTTGAAGGAGCGCGAGCCCTTGAAGCGAAAGGAAAGGGCGTTGCCGTGGTCGAGCAGGTTGTGGGCGCCCACCATGCAGCGCAGCTTTCCAAAGCCGCCCATTTGCTCGATGATGGTCTTCGCGATCGCCTGGCTCATGGTCTTCTCCTTGGTTCTTGTTGGGTCGCCTTGCTTCCTTGTCTCCAATCTAGCCCCCCCATTGGGTGGTCGTCAAGGGAAAAAGTGATAAAAAATGAAAAAAAAGGGAGACCTGTCTCCAGGCCTCCCGAGGGGGGAAAGTCGCCCGCCTATCCCCGGCGGGCTGGGGTCGTCAGGACTTGACCGGGTTGTCGAACGTCGGGGCGAACGGGCTCTGGACCTGCTCGGGGTGGAACCTCGTGTGCGGCGGTTCGTCCCGTCCCTCCTCGATCGGGCGGATGTAGAAGAACTGCTGGTCCGAGTGGAAGACCTCCCAGCCGGCCTCGACCTGGTCGGGCTTGAACTGGCGCACCGGGACGGCCCGGTGCTCGAAGGCGAACTGCTTGGCGTGCATGGTCAGCTCCTTGTGAAGGGGAGGGTAGGGCGGTTGGCTAGCCCGAGACGGTCGGCCTGGAGCCAGAGCATCCGCCACCAGATGTCGACGTAGGCGTCGTGCAGCTCCCGATCCGAAACGGAGTCCTTGAAGTTGTCGTAGTCGATCCCCATGATCTGCTTCGAGAGCTCCGCGGCGACGACCTTCTTGGAGATGAGCGCCCGGTAGAAGTAGTCGGCCTCCTCGTCGGTGAAGACGTCGGGCAGGCAGTCAGGGAAGGCGCGCTGGATGTCGCCGTCCCTGCGCGCCCGCACGAGCAGGAAGTCTGGATCGCGTCGGTGCGCGACGATGGATACAAAGGCGTCATTCAGACAAATCCACACTTTTCTCCTCCTCCGACCTCTTTAGGTCCTTGCTTTCCCTCCATTGGGTGGTATGATACTAGACAAGGAGACAAGGAATGTCCACTAAAAAGCCTCGAGCCGTGCTCGCCCCGACCGCCAAAATGGCCGACCTGAAGTTCAAGTACCAGGCCTGCCCGATCGCGGAGACCCGCGACCGTGAGTGGGTCGACCGCCTCCGGACCTTCGAGGACTTCATCGCCAATGGTCCCCTTGCTGCCGATGGGATCCGCGACTCCGAGCCAAGGGACCAGGCCTGGATCCGGTCGCTCGCGCCCGACCTCCACGACCTCCTCCTCGAGACCTTCCCCGAGCCCTAGTAGCGGTAGGAGAGCCGCTCGTAGCGCAGCGGGATCCCCAGGACGATGTACTCGTTCTCCCGGTCGTAGTAGCTCATGTAGTCGCGCCCCTGCCGCCAGGTCTTGACGAAGTGCTCGTTCCTGGCCTTTAGGAGCAGTTTGACCGAGCTCGTGTAGTTGCCCTCGGTCGCTGCCGTCGATGCCACGGCGTTCGCCGTGTAGAGCCCCTCCGCCCCGGTCTCGTCCTTGTTGCCCTTGAGGTTCTTCGCTTGCCTGGCGTAGTCGCTGCGGGAGACGTACCGGATGACGTTGTATTCCTCATAACGATGCAGGCGCCGAAGCTGCCACTGGGTGAACTCGTATTCGGCATCGAGGACCTTCATGAGCTGCTCGGAGGTCATGCCGTAGTTGCTGACGAAGTGGTCGAAGTCCTGCCGCACCGCCTTCCGCAATAGGGTCTCCGCGTGGGCTTCCCGGTGGTAGCCCACCTCGAGGTTGAAGCGCTTGCGCGCCCAGTTCTTCAGCGCCCCGCCTCCGGAGGAGGAGGAGTTCGAGCTCCATCCCCCGCTCCCGTAGATGCTGCGGATCGCCTCGTCGGCCCGGGGGTGGATCTGGTTGATGTACTCCTTGAAGCGCCCCATGACCTTCATGGTGTCGTCGCGGGCCTTGTAGCTGGTCTGGGTCCCCTTCACCCCGTCGAAGTCGCGAGTCAGGTCGTCCAGGCCGTGTCGCGACCAGGTCTTGAAGACCTCGAGGTGCTGCCCGTAGCCCTCGTAGTGCTGGAAGTCGACGTTGTAGTGCTCGCGCAGCTTCTCGGAGCGGACCTGGAGGGAGCGCATGAGCGACTTGCGCTCGGCCTTGTCGAAGCCGGCCCCGACCAGGGCCTTCTCGATCGTGTCGTCATTGAGCGCGTCGAGCACCCCTCGGGCGACCTCTCCCTCCGCGAAGACGTCAGCGTTGAAGACGTGGTCGAAGACCTGGCCGGACTGCCGGTTGCGGGACCGCAGGGAGACGAGCTCGTCGATGTCCCCGCCGAAGTCCTTCGCGCCCCCCTGCGCCCGGTACTTGAACGAGCCCCCGGTGTCGACGACGACCAGGCGGTTCGTCGACCGGTCGAGGAGCAGGTTGTCGAACTCTTGGCCCACGACGTCCCAGTTCTTGGTCACGGTCGCGGCCATGTAGTGGCGGGCGAGGTCCTGGGCGCGGCTGGGGTCGGCGAGCTGCTCCCGGGACAGGCGCACCAGGTCGTCCCGCCACTGGGTCGCCAGGGCGACGCGCCCGTCGATGTTCGCGATCTGGGGGTTGAGGGTCTTCGCGCCCATCGCTTCGCAGAGCTGCGCGGAGGCGACCTCGGAGCGGGCCTGGTTGGCGTCCCGGTAGAACTTGACGTAGTAGTCCTTGCCGTCCGGCCCCCGGAACTTGCCGCCCTCGTTCGAACCGAGCTGCCCGCCGACCCGCTCCCAGGCGCCCGCGGGGAGCGCGGAGACGGCCCCCCCGTTTCCCAGGACGTAGGCGTTGAAGTCCTCCATCCCCTCGGCGACGGTGAAAGCGAGCTTGGGATTGCCGAGCAGGGTGACGCCCCCGCTGCCCTGGACGTTGTGGATGAAGGCGACGTCGTCGAGGTCGACCTCGGTCGCGATGACGAAGCCCTTGGGGCGGGCGAGGGCCGCGGCGGGCGGCTTGTACTCGTTGAGCGCCTGCGCCGCCTTGGCCCGCATCTCATCGGCCTTGTTGTAGCGCATGAGGAGCCGGACGTCCCAGTTGTCGGCGGCGGGCAGCTCTGCGAGCCCGTGCTGGGCGGCGTAGTGGATCCGGGCGAGCTCCCCCTTGTTGAGGCTGGCGAGGTTCTGCTTCGCCCAGGCCGGCAGGACCGGTTCGGGGGGAGGGGAGACGTCGCGGTAGGCCCGGGCCTTCGCCCTCTCGACGCTCGTCGTCCAGTTGCTCCCCGGGCTCGCGTCGAAGTGCTTCTTGTCGGCCTGGAAGAAGGAGGCGACCGAGCTCTCGTTGCCGTCCGGCACCGAAAGCCCCTTGTAGAGCTTGACCTTGGTGATCCCGGCCTTGCGGAGCGAGGCCTTCTGGAGCTCGGCGGTCTCGTCGAGGAGCCGCAGGATCTCCAGGGTCCGGTCCTTGCCGTGCATCATATCGAGCAGGTCGTCGAGGGTCTCGGTCCCCATGTTCTGCATCCACTCGAGGAGCTTGCCGGTGGGCGGCTGGCCGCTCTTGACGAGCCCGAGCGCGGCCCCCCATTCGGTCTGCGAGTGTTTGCCCTCGGCGAGGACCTTGTCGAAGGCGTCGAGGGCCTCGGGGGAGACCTTGACCTTCACGCTCCCGTCGCGGATGGACTGGGAGAGGGCCTTGCCGTAGCCGTTGAAGAGCTGCCCCTGGCCGGTGGTGCTCGTGCGGTCGGGCAGCATTCCCCCGTGCTCGTCCATCACGGCCTGGGTCAGGAGGCCGAAGTGCCTGCGGGCCAGCTCGCCCGAGTTGGTGGCGGTGATGGGGATCGCCCGGTCGAAGGCGGGGTCGATGTGCCCCCCCTTGCGCCAGCCCTCGGCCCGGAGGCGCGAGACCGCCTCGGCCATCTCCCGGGGGGGGAGGTGGATGATCTCCGAGAGCTTCTGGGCGCTCATGATCTCCTTGACGTGAGTCTTGGGGATGAGCCCCGCGGTCTCCTGTTGGACGTAGGAGACCATCTCCCCGTGCTTCATGTTGCGCTTGAGCGCGGCGACGGTCGCCTCCTTGGCCTTGGCCTTTTGCTCGACCTCGAGCGCCTTCTGCTTGGCGATCTCTGCCGCCTTCTCCTTCTTGTCCTTCTGGAGCTCCTCGCGCTTGGTCTTGAAGTAGTCCTGCTCGAGGATCTCGACGACGTGGCACAGGCAGTTCGGGTGCCAGGGGGGGAGCTTGACCGAGGCCCGCGTGACGCCCTTCGCGGGGTCGAAGAGGATCTCCTTCGCCAGCTCGTCGCAGATGTCCTGCCGGGGGTGGGATCCGGAGAGGATGATCCGGTAGCCCTTCAGGTAGGGCCGGCTCTGCCCGCTCTCCCGCAGCTCCTCGACGTAGGCTCGCGCCGTCTCGGTGCGGGCGATGACCTTGCACTGGTAGAGGGCCTTGTGCCCGAGCCATTGCTCGAGAGCGCGGTTGACGGCGCCGTAGGTGGTCGCCTGCTCGACGTTCTGGATGAACGCCTTGGTCGCTTTGCGGATCCCGAGATGCTGGAAGCCCTTCGCGCCCTTGCGCGTGAGGGAGTCGGCGTAGCTCCGGTAGAAGCGGGTGACTTGCTGGAGCTCGGCCTTCTTGGCGGGGTCGATGACGCCCGAGAGCCCACTGATACGCTGGTCGATCGCCCGGATGTAGCGGTTGCGAAGGGCGGCGTTGGTGAAGACCGAGACCTCTTGGAGGGCCTTCGCCGTCTTGACGATGTCCTGGCCGGCGGTGATCGCCTCCTGCATCCGGTTAAGGAACTGCGCCTGGTTGAGCGACGCGAGCTGCATGAGCCGCCCGGAGATCGAGAAGTGCGACTGCTGGCCCGAGAGCAGCGTCATGCTCCGCGTCGCCCCGAAGAGCTGCGCGGCCTTGACGTTGGGTTTGTCGAAGGCGATCGCGAAAAGCGGGTTCACGGCCTGGACGCCGTAGGCGTTGAGCATCCCCCGGATGATGACGTCCTGGCCGGTCTCGATCCCCGCCGCGAGGCACGCCTTGACGGCTTCGGCCTGCTCGTGGAAGACCGCGCTCAAGAGGGCCTGGATCTGGTCCTTGACCGACCAGGCGAGCCCCCCGTGTTGCAGCGCGTCGTTATAGGCGCGCCCGATTGCCATGATGGTCTTTGCCTTGTCCTTGATGAGCTTGGCCGGGAGCTCGGTGTCGAGCCGCATGAGCGCCGCGGCGATCTTCGGGCGCTGGTCGAGCCTGAGTTTGGCGAGGAGCCATTGCTCCCCGTATGCCAAGGGCCGGGGGGAGGTGAGGACCGGCTGGGGGTCGACGCGGCGGGCCAGGCTGGGCATGGTTAGGCGACCCGGTGGCGGGCCAGGGCCGCGGCCTCGAGGATCTGCTCGGCCAGAGCCGCCAGGCCCCCGTAGGCGGGCGTGACGCGCAAAGAGAAGCCTGGGTAGTTGTCCAGGGCCGTCTCGGAGAGGTGCTGGGGATCGCGCTCGGTGGGCGCCTGCCAGCCCTCGTAGGGGTCGATCCGCACGAGGAAGCCCCCCGGCTGGGAGAGGACCCACTTGGCCTCGTTGAGGAAGCGCACGTCGTCAACGATGATGTCCTCGCCAGGGTGCGCCTCGGCCCACTCCTGCATCCTCTTCGTCCAGTAGTCGGGGTCCTGCGCCCGCCGGAACTCGGTGCCGTGGTACTGGAGGATCTCCCCGAGGGTCATGAGCGGGCGCGGCATCTTCCAGGGGTCCGAGGGGAGCTGGGGGATCCGGTAGGCCTTGCCCTCCTGGGAGTAGGTCCAGCTCAGGGGGATCCCGAAGAGCTCGGAGACCTCCTCCTTGATCGCGTCCCCGAAGGCGCGGCGGCGGAAGGGCCGGCTGACCTGGAGGTTCTCGGCGACGGTGGTCTTGCCGCAGCGGATCTTCCCGCTAAGTCCGATGACGCTTTGCATCGTTGGTCTCCTGGGGAACGGGCTCGATGATGACGTAGAAGGTCCCGTCGTCGGGGTCGAGGATGTCAGAGAGAGCGACGGCCTGGTCGTCGCCCAGGTGGTCGAGCTTGCGGATCTCGGAGGAGCGCATACCAGCGAGCAGGTCTCGCACCTCTCCAAGGGTCCAGGTGGCCGGGGCGCTCACGGGACCCCCCACAGGACCGCCTTGACCAGCGCCCAGGCGATCCGGATCCGGTTCTTCAAGGGGACCTGGTTGGTCGTCGCGAGCTCTTGTGCCGGCGTATTCGGTCGAAGCACGCGCACAAAGCGCAGCCGGTTCCTCTTGGCACCGGGGACGGGGCCGAAGCCGTAGGAGAGGAAGATCATCCCCCCGGCGTCGACGGTTGCCCTGTTCTTGGCCCGCTGGCGGTCTTCGTAGGCGCTCATCGTGTCCTCCTCAGTTTTCGATGTAGTGGACGTAGAGGATCCCGTAGGGCTCCTCGTGCTCATCCGGCAGACAGAAGCAGTCGTGGGAGAACTGGTGGTCGGTGCCCCCCTCCCGGTTGTGGGGGTAGACGTGAGCCTCCCGTTGCCCCGTCACTGGATCTTCTGGGGAGACGTGGGTTCCCCAGCTCACTGAAGCGTTCCCGGCCCCTGCGGGGGCTCCTCGGCGCCCAGGGAGGGCGTTTTGCCGTTGATCGCGTCGACCCGGCCAGCGTCGAAGGAGGAGAGCAGGTCCTCGACGCCCCCAGCGTCGGGGTCCCAGGCGGTGATCGCGTCGTCCAGGCGGCCCGCAACATCGGGGGAGAGGTCGGGGAGGACCTTCCGCACGAGGGACCGGACAAACTCCTTCCAGACGTCGGCGGGCAGCTTGAGCCGGGAGAGCTTGTCCGCGAGCTCGGCCTCGGTCTGGGGGTCGGCCAGCGAGAAGGTGGTGGGGTACTGGACCTGGTAGTCCAGCTCGGCCTCCTCGAGGGAGGGGTAGCTGCCGGTCTCGTAGGCGAACCAGAGAGCCGCCAGCTTGAGCTCGAACTCCTTGAGCAGGTCGGCCTTCGAGGTCAGGGAGTGGTTGACCATCTCCCAGTCAAACGCCCAGGCGACGCCCGACTGAGCGACCCCGCCCATGTACTTGATCGCGCCGATCCGGTGGATCTCCTCGACGATCCAGCCGATGTGATCGGCGAGGACGGTCGCGTTCGCCGAGTCTGCCGAGATGAAGGCCGGGGCCTTGCCGCCCGGGAGGCTGGCGTCGTAGGGCAGGGCGCGGTCGGTCCCGACCTTGATGCCCGTGATGTCCTCGTCTGCCGACTGGACCGGGATGGTGAGGATCGAGAAGGACTGGTTGCGGAACAGCTCGGTCGCCTCCGAGAGGCGGTTGTAGAGCGCCTTGGCGAGCGGGACGATGTCCTCCAGCTCGGAGCGTCCCACGAGCTGGCCCATCTTCCCGAGCTTGTTGTAGAGACACAGGCCGGGGACGACGCCCAGGTTGTGTTCGACGGGCACGCCCTCAACGGTGTAGCCCCCGTCCTTGTCGTTCGGACGGTAGAGGGTCGTGTTCTGGCGCGTCCAAATCCGGATGAACTCGACGGTGGAGCGCGCCACAAGGGGATCGGACTCCCCCAGGGGGAGGACGCCGTAGACGTAGTGCGTCTCTCGCACCTTCACCCACCGCAGCTTCTTCGCCCGGTCCACGTCCCAGTCGAGCACGTCGGTCGGGTTGACGGCGTAGATGTAGGGCCGGATCCCCTCGCTCTTCACGTCGGCCTTGGTCACGGGCTCCCCGGACTCCTCCTTGGCGGCGATGACCTGGGAGCGTGGGAGGTCCATGAAGACCCAAACGTGGTCGTAGATCATCGCCTCCTTCATCGAGGTTCGGAGGAAGTCGTTGAGGCGCGTCCCGTTGCCGTCCACGTCGGCGAGCCACTTCTCGAGCTCGGGATTCTCGGTCGTGCGCGAGATCTCCTGCTTGAACAGGTGCCCGACCCTGGAGTCGATGATGAGGGAGCCGTAGGAGGGGATCCAGGCGAGCTCCTTGCGCTTCTTGAACTTGTCGGTCTCGATCCCGTCCTTGACCTCGCCCCCGTGGGCGACGAGGTAGGCGCCGTCCGCGAAGCCCCCCTCGAGGTAGTACAGGTTGGCGGCATCCGCCCACTTGTCTTTGCGGGCTTTGTACTCGGGGTGAATGGACTTGATTGTCTCGGCCATGAGGTCTCCTTAGAGCCAGTCTGGGTTGGCGCCTTTTTGCTCGGGGATCTTGTCGAGGTAGTCGAGACCCTGGGAGGTCATATCGACGCAGTCGTCGTTCTTGGCGTTCGGGAACGTGGCGAGCTCGTCGATGTAGTCGTCGACCCACGGGAAGAGCCGCGGGTGCGGGATGATGACGTTGCCAGCCTCGAAGAGCGGTTGGTGGGCGAAGGCCCGGGTGTACTTGTCCCCTCGGGGCTCGTAGCCGATGATCCCTGAGACGATCTTGCGGAGCGTGGCGATGAGCGCCGGCCCGTTAGCCTTCTTCTCGACGATCTTCGCCTTGGCTTGGGGCCACTTGGCGGTCAGTTTCCGCAGCGCCTTGATGGTGTCTGGAAACTCCTCTTGCTCCCGGTGCAGGTCGAGCAGGTAGCGCTCGGCCCCGGCGCGGGCCAGGACCCCGCCCACGGCGTAGGAGTGGCCGTCATCCTCGGCGGTGAGGTCGCCCTTGGTGAAGGGCAGGTCCCAGGACTGGATGACGCGGGTAAAGCCGCCGGGAAGGGTAACGACCTCGCAGAGGTGGATCGTGCCGTCTGCCTTCTTGACCGGGACCGGGGGGAGGTTGGCGCCCGCCGGTTGCCAGAAGCGGAAGTAGTAGCGCTTGAAGAGCCCGCCCTCGTCGGGGCTCGGCTCTTGGATGTACTGCCCCGCGTAGCCGTAGGTCCCCAGGCGCTTCTTCATCTTCTTGTGCTCGGCCTCCCCCTCCCGGGCCTCGTGGAGGTAGGTGCCGGCGTCGATGTCGACGCCCGTGACCGCTTCGCCCTCGCCGCCGATCTGCCGGGGCCGGAAGAAGTCGAACACGGCGGGCCGCTCGAAGTAGCCGGGGATCTTGAGGTGGGTCCACTCGCCCTCGCCCTCGAGCTCGCCCTCGAGCAGATGCCCCGTCAGGTCGAGCTCGTGGAGGCGCTGCATGATGACGATGATGACGCCGTTCTTCTTGTCGTTGAGGCGGTTGTAGAAGGTCCCGTCGAACCAGGTGTTGGCGTTCTTCCGCTCCTTGAACGACGCGGCCTGCTTGGGGTTGACGGGGTCGTCGACGATGAGGATGTTGCCGCCGCGGCCCGTCTGGGTTCCGCCTACGCCCACGGCGATCCGGTGGCCGCGTTGCGTGGTGACGAACATCGACTGGGTATCCTTCCCCATCCGATCGCGGGCGCCCGCGACGCGAGTGTCGGGGAAGACCTCCTGATACCACTCCTGCTCCATGAGGAAGCGCGTGGCGATGCCGTGCTCCTGCGCCAGGTCCCCCGAGTAGGAGGCGCACATAAAGCGCTCGCTGGGGTCGTTGCCCAGGACCCAAGCGGGGAAGGCGATCGTCGCCGTCATGCTCTTCAGGTAGCGCGGGACGATGTTGACGATGAGGCGCTTGATCTCACGTCGGGCGCAGGCCTCGAGGTGGTCGGCGACGGCGTCGATGTGCCAGTTCCAGAGGAGCTTGGTGTTGGGGTCCAGCGTGCGGAAGGCGTAGCGCGTAAACGTGGACAGGCCCGCCCGGATCTGCGGGATGTCACGCTCGAACTTCCGGCGGTCGACCTGCTCGCGTGCGAGCTCGGAGAGCAGACGCAGGTCTGCATGGTCGAGCTTCCTCGACGCGCTGCGGAGCGCCTTGAGCCCGTCCGGCCCCAAGACCTTCGCAGCCTGCGGCAGGATCTCAGTCGGTATTCCCAGCCCCACTCTTGCTCCCCATAATCATCTCCCCCAGCGCGGCCAGAGCGAGCAGCTCCTCGTCGCTGAGTTTCGAGAGGTCGATGATCGGCGCGCCGTCCTTGCCGGTGATCTCGTGAGCGCTCGGCGCGTTGAGCCCGATGAGCTTCGCCTCGCGCTCGTCGATCTTGACGACGGCGTAGATCGCCTTGGTGTCCCCCTTGCGGGCTCGTGCCCAGACCGAAGCCCTCATATCGTCGAGGCGCTGGAGCTGGAGCTCGAGGAGCTCTTCCGCCGGCTCCCTGGTGATCTCCCGAAGCGCGGTCTGGACCGCCTTGTGCGCGGCCCCCCGGTCGGCATAGCCCACTTGCTGGGCGATGATCTCGTAGGTGTAGCCGGCCTTCTTGAGCTCGAGGGCCTTGCGGCGCTTGTGCGCGGCTGCGACCGTGCGCTCGGTGACCTTCTTCGTCTTGGGGCGGCGGCGCGCTGGTTTCCCCTTCTTCGGGGCCGTCGCCGGGGCCTTGGTCTTCGCCATCTGTTGTCTTCCCCTAGCGTTGTCCTATCGTACCGGCAAGCCAGCAAGCCAGCAAGACAGGCATTTAGACGAGCCCTTTGGGACCCCCCTGGGTACAGACCCAAACGGGGCTCTTGCGCCCGCCTACGCAGAGGACGCGGCTGTGACCGAAGGCCTCGGCCAGGAGCGACTTGACCAGCCAGGAAGAGGCGACCCACCCCTTGGACGTGGTCGTTTTGCGGGGGTCCTCGGGGTAGTTGCAGAGCAGGAGCCCCCCAGGGCGCACGCAGCTCGCCGCCTGGTCGATGACGAGCTTCAGCGTCGGGGGGTTGGGCTGGACGTTGAGGACGTTCGAGAGGAGCACCGCGTCGTAGGCCCCGGGGATGATGTGCCGCTCGCTTCCCGGGTGCCACAGGTCGCAGCCCACGGCGTCGTAGCCCATCTCGCGGAGCTGGGCGACCTGGGCGGCGTAGCGCCCGCAGCCGAAGTCGAGGACCTTGGCCGGCGGCGGCAGCGTGCGAACCAGGACGCGGAAGGGAAGGGGGGCGATGCCCACGGCACCGCGGCCCCGGCTGGTGCGCTTGATCGCGTCGGTATCCATCACTCGGGGGTCCTTTCCTGGGTGAGTTCGAGGCTAAGTTCGAGGCTGGCGACCCCGATCGCGATAACGGCGAGGGCCCCGTGCTTGGCGACGAACGCCTTGACCTCGGCGACGAGCGCCTCGATTTTCGCCTGGTCCTCCGCGGGCAGGGTCGCCAGGTCGCGGCGCATCACTTCGAGTTGGAGCTGGGTGGTGGTCCTCATGGGTCCAGCTCGATCCCGATGTCGGCGGCGTCCGCGTCGAGGGTGCCGTATATCACCTCGAAGGAGATCTGGTCGGCCTGTCGGAGCTGGCGGGCCGGGATCTTGCGGAAGGAGACGATGGTGCCCTCCATCCGGCGGGCCTTGCCGTAGCCCCGGGAGAGGAGGACGCGCCGGCCCAAGCGGCAGGTCCTCTCGTTGAACCGGTGCCCGTACTCGCGGAGCTCGTTGGTCTTGATCCCCATCTCGAAGGCGTCGTAGTAGACGCCCATGAGCGGGATGAAGAGGGCCTTCTCCTCGGGACTCACTGCCTGGTGACTCATGGTTCCTCCGGTAGGAAATACTCAAGGATATTCATCGTTTTACGGGTTGCACGGGAGGCCTCCTCGACCTTCTTGGGGTCAGGAGCCGGCCCGAGGGGGTCGTCGCTCATGGTGAGGAACTGGAAGTCAGGACCCCCGGGAGGGCAGGGCACCTCGGGGGGGCGCGGGCACAGGGAGCACCAGCCGGAACACGTCGGGGCGCACATGGGGTCCACAAAGCCGGATCGAACGGCGTGCGGGGTGCGGAAAATTTGGCCGGCGCGGCTGCGCCGCCTCCTATCTTGCCCCCCCCGGGTTCCGCGGCCCCCCCCCGCTCGGCGGTGCCCTTCGCGAGCTCGATCCGGCACGGGGCACAGTAGAGGCCGTTGTACTTCGACCAGGCGAGGCTTGCCCACGGCAGGAGCTTGCCACAACCTTCGCAGTAATCGCGAGCGTAGATCTCGAGCTGGGTTTCGTTCGAAATGTAGAGGGGGTGCCGCGGATGCCCGTCCTTGGTGACGCCCAGGCAGACCCTCTTGTTGGTGGGGATCATGCGGAGCACTTCCCGGGCACGGCCCCGGAGCTCCCCGTGGACGCCCCAGGCGAGGACGACGGTGTCGGCGACCGAGATGATCTTGGCGAGGGCCTCGTCGTTGCCCGGGCCGATGGGGTCGGGCTCGGTGTAGAGCGCCTTCGGATCCGTTGAGCGCAGCCCAAAGAGGTTGACCATGTAGAAGCGCTCGTAGTCCAGCGAGCGCGCCCGCCTCTCGCAGCGCGTGATGGTGGGGTCGTTGACGTTCTGGTCGGCGGTCGAGGGGTTGAGCCCCAGGAAGGCGATCGACTGGACGACGTCGAACGTGAAGAGCGGCGTTCCGATGTCCCGCCAGAGGACGTATCGGTAGGTCTCGCTCTCGGAGAAGACCGCCCCGCCGTGGGTGCCGAGAATTGTCTTCATTCGCCAACCCCCTCGCTCCTCCGCCGCTCCCGCCGCTTCGCTCGGCGCCAGCGCCTCCGCTCCTTGCTGCTCGGGGCGCCTCCTGCTTCATACCCGGTTCCGTAGGTCGGCATGAGCTCTCTCCTTATCCGCCGCGGTTGCGGCGCTGGGCCTTCTGACGGGCCTTGCGCTTGGCTTTCTTGGCCGCGCCTGCCTTGTGGTGTAGGCCTTGGCCTGAACGTCCCTTCTCGGGCCTCCTGGGAGCTCCCAGGGCGCCAAGGCCGGCAGCGAGGGCAAACAGGGTTGTCGTGGTCAGGGCGGCGGGGCTAGCCATTGGTGATCTCCTCCTTCCAGAAGCACTCGGTCTCCTCGGGGTCGAGGTCGGGGATCTTGCGCTTGCAGGCGTAGAAGTTCTGACAGTCGCGGCAGGTCGTCTTCTCGGTCACGGTGTAACCTCCTGGCGCATCGCCCCCACGGGGGTCATTCATCGCCGCCGGCCTTTCCTCTTGACCAGCGGTTCCGGGGCCTCCGGAGGCGGGCGCATCGGGGGGAAGACCCTGTACTCCTTCCCCTTGAGCTTCCATCCAAAAGGGTTGTCGTGGTCCTCCGTCTCGCAACCCAGCCCCTCGTAGATCTTCCGCGTGCTCAGGCGCCCCTCGACGGCCTGGTCCCACCAGCGGAAGCAGGGGTCGCAGTCGAAGGGGATCCGCAGCGACCCGGAGGCGTCGAGGGAGGGAGCGCTCACGCGACCCTCCGCGTCCCGAACACCTTCCAGTCGTCGAGCAGGGAGAGGCGGATGACGTCCCCCGTGCGGATCCAGCGCCCGTACCAGGTCTGCTCGAGCCTCTCGAACTTGAAGTGGAGGAAGGATTCGCTCCCGCTCTTGGCGTAGGCGGCGAGGGCCTCCTTCCTCGGGACCTTCGCGTGGGTGTAGGTGTTCCCCCGGTACTCGATGCACGGGGCAGGGCGCGTCAGGCGCCCCACGGCGGCGCGGAAAAGGCCTATGATCTTCATCGTCTTAGACCTTCCAGCCGTGCGCCTGGGCGGCGAGGACGTTCCAGTTGACCGACCACCCCGGCGAGCACGCGATCAGCTTCTCGACGAAGCGGACGGTGGGCAGGGCGCGCCCCTTCTCGATGTCGCAGAGGTATTGCTGGGAGATCCCCAGGGCGCGGGCGAACTCCTTCTGGGTCAGGTTCCACTTGTTGCGAAGGGCGACGAGCGCCTCGTTGAACCGTTGCATACTCATAGCGCGTTGATCCCCTTGTCGGAGTAGCCCCCGATCGTCATGGTGTAGATCCCCATCTTCAGCGCGTCGTAGGCGGCGGTGATCCGGGGGTCGTCGTCGACGGCGATGACGGTCGGGCGGCAGTCGTTGATGTAGTAAATCGACGGCAGATCGGCGACCTCACGCTTCACGATCTCGGTCTTGAACTCGACCCCGGGGCGGCGGTCGCCGTGGGGTCGCATGATGAGGTGCTCGTAGTCGCCGAGACCGTTCGCGGCGAGCCAGTGGGCGGTCACTGAGCGCTGGCTCTCGGCCCGGGCGGTGAGGAAGAAGACGTCGACCTGGCTCTCCATGAGCCCGCGCACGAGGAGAAAGCCCCCCGGGATGACGGGGTCCTTCTCGGCCCCCTCGTGGAACGTGGCCCAAGCGGCGTCGTCCCTCTTGTTGCCGTGGAGGGCAAGCATCCTCTCGCGGCGGCGGCGGGCGTCGGCGACGACCCCGTCGATGTCGATGAAAGCGATCATTCGCAGTTCTCCTCCTTCCAACGATTGAGCTCCTCGAGCTCGTGTTCAACTTGTTCCAGCCGGGACTGGTAGACGGCGAGCTGGCGCTCCTTGTAGTCCCTGGCGTGCCTCCAGGCCTCGCGGGCGTTGTTGTAGTAGGCGCGAGTCTTGGTGCGCCTCTTGGTCTTGTAGGTAACGGGGTAGAGCTCCCCGGTCCCTCGGCGTAACAGGTCCTCGGTGACGGTGACGTGGGTCTCGGTGGCCTCGGACACGTCGGCCACGACGGGCAGTGGGAAGTCCTTCCGGACCAACCACCAGCCCCCGCTCACGGGACGCTCCCTTCCAGTTCCAGGGCGAGCCGGACGGCGTCGCCGGCCTCGGCGGCGTGCTCGTAGCCGGGGTCGAGCAGGGCGTAGAGGCCGTCGAGGTTGCGGATCAGGGTCTCGTAGAAGACGCGCTTGCCCCGGTGGGTGACGCGCTCGAGCTGGTCCTCGGCCCATGCCATCCAGGCTTGCAGGAGGACGACGAACGAGGCCTGCCTCCCGAGTTTCTCAGTGATCTCGATCGCCTTAGCGCTCAGGGCTTGGACGACGCCGGCCTTGGTGACGTAGAACGCCAGGACGTCGGCGCTCGGCCCGGAGACGTGCTCGATGATCCGGTCGCACCAGATCCGCACGGGCTCCTCGGTCTCCTGGTGCTTCTTGACCAAGTCGCACAGGAGAGCGATCGAGCAAACGGCGACGTAGGTCCTCCGGTTGGCGCGGCTCATCTAGGGGACGATGCCGTAGACGATCTTGGAGACCTGGGAGCGCCCGATGTTGAACTCCCTCGCGAGGGCCTGGAACGCCTCGTCGGTCTTCGTCCCTGCCTCCCGCAGCTCCTTCCAGCTCTGGCGCATTTTGGCGTTCCGGGCGGCGCGCTGGGGTTGGGTTGTGTGCCAGGCCTTCTTCGTTTCCATCGGTCTCTCTCCTCGTGGTGGCATGGTGACAAAACGCTTTGCTGGCTCAGTAGGCGAACTCGTCCTCGGGATAGTAGAGCTGGCCCGACTCCTCACGGCCCAAGGCGTTCATCGCATCGGCCAGGTTGAGCGCCGTCCAGAACTCGGCGGCGTCCTCGGCGTAGGTGCGGGCGCAGGGCGCGCAGACGGCCTCGCCGGTCTCGACGATCATGAACTCGGCGGGATCGGAGCAGTGGACGCAGCGCCCACGCTCGGCGAAGCGGGCCTTGCGGAACCAGTCCTTGACGGTCTTGAGCCTCTTGGCGACACGCTCGGCCAGGGCGCGGCGGTGCGCCGGCTCCAGCTCGTCGACGTTGAAGTGGACCTCGATCAATCGGCCAGGGCTCATTGGTGCCTCCTATCGTTGCGGTGCGTGCCGGCGTCCGGGCAGGTCGCGAAGTGCGAGATCCTGCCGCTCACGACGGCCCCCTCATCGGTGACGATGACGACGCGGGGCAGGTCGACCGGGTTCTTCTTGCCGCTGGCGAGTTTGACCCAGTCGATCTCCGCGGCGCAGCTTCGGCACCGGCTCACTCGCCACCCCCGGGCCAGATCTCGGCGATCGCGTACTGGGAGATCTCCCTCGGGGTGAGGAAGCAGGTCCCCCCGTCGATCTCGTCCGGGATCTTGCCGTCGAACGGGCGCGCCTCGTGGTGGTTGTAGCTGGTCTTGTCGTTGCGCTCGATCGCCCGCATCGCCTCAACGGCGATCTCCAGCCGCTCGCGCAGGACGGACTCGGGGATCTCCTCCTCGACGCTGGCGCCGTAGATCCTCATGAGCCTCGCAACGGGGCCGGGGATCGCCCGGGACTCCCGGCGCCAGTTCTCAACGGAACGCTCGGTAGAGTTGAGCTTCTCGGCCATCTCCGCGTTCGTGACGCCGAGCATATCTTGGATCTCCAAGAACTCGTCGGCGGTCATGGTGTCGCGCCGGATCGGTTTCCTCTTCATGCCGTCCTCCTTTGTGTCTTTTCCTTCGTTCCACTCGTTGAGAAGTATCCACCCAACGAGAGGCAAAAGCAAGGTCCCCTTTTCCGGGGACCCCCCTTCAGCTCTGGTTGTGCAGGATGACGCGGGCCTTGCCGGCCTCCGCGGCGAGGCGTGCGGCCTCCCACTCGCTGTAGTGCTCCTTGTCGCGCTCGTAGTGGTAGGCGCCCCACTTCTCGGCCCAAGCCGCGACGAGCTCCATCTCCTCGGCGTAGGTGCGCTCGTAGTTGTCGAGCCAGTCGGGGCAGACGACGTCGAGGACGTCGCAGATGTTGAAGGCCTCGATCGGCGCCTGGTCCCGGTCGATCAGGCACATTGGTTGGACTCCGGTCTCGTGCGGGGTCTGGATCATCGCGGTCTCCTTAGCCAAGGACGGTCACAAGGCGGTCGTTGTGGTCGTAGAAGTAGAGGTCGGGGTGCTTCGATACGCGCTTGCCCTTCTTCTTGCCCTTCTGGGAGGCCTTGGCGGGGGCGCTGCTGGCGTTCCAGCTCCACCCCTTGTTCCCCTTGGCCGGGGCGAAGGTCGCCTCCCAGGGCTCCTCGGGGATCTCGAGGGTGCTCTTCCAGCCCTTGAGCTTCGCGAGCTCGGCGAAGCTGGTGCGAAAGCCGGCCTGGGAGCGGTTGTCGACCAGCTCCCACTGCTCCATCTTCTCGGAGACGCGGAGCAGGGCGTCCTTGAGGTTCGTCAACGGCAGCTTCCAGGCCTTGTAGGCGCGGGCGATGACCCCCAGGTAGTCCTCGGCGGGGTCGTGCTCGCGGCACCCGGGGGCCATGACGTAGACGAGGGCCTGGATCCGGAGCCCCTGGTGGTTCACGGTCAGCCACTTCTTCCGGTAGACGTCAGAGGCGACGCCCTCGCAGCGGTCCAGGGTCGCCTCGTGGTCGGGGGTGATCGCCCACAGGATCCCGGGGACCTCGCACCCCACCTTGCGCTCGACGTCGGCGACGCCGGTCACGCGGGACCAGCGGCGGAAGGTGAGGCGGTGCTCGGCCAGGGTCGCCAAGCCCAGGGCCACGGCGCCGGGGCAGCGGCGGCGCATCTGCTTGCCGTTGCAGTTGGATCCGTAGGCGAAGTAGTAGACCTCTCGGGCTCGGTTCTTCTTGTTGCTTGCCATCTCTCCAGTCTCCTTTCGCCCATGCCGGGGCGCGTTGTTTCTTTCTACGTCCACACAATACCACCCAATGGGGGGTACTACAAGGAAAAAAGTGACAAGGCGACCAAAAAAACGAGGCCCCTCTCGGGGGCGAGAAGGGCCTCTGTTGCCGGTTCTTCGGCCCCCTATGCGAAGGCCTGCCGGGGCTCGAAGAGGCGCTGCCGGGGCGCCTGCGGCCTCTGGTGGTCACTGTAGTCCCCTGATGGGACCGGAACGCCTCGGGGGGTGGGGCAGAAGTAGAGCCAAGCGGTGACGCTCTCGCCGTTGTCGAGCGTGACCGTGATCTCCTGGCGGCGATACCAGCGGGGATGTTCCTCCAGGCTGTCGAGGCGTTCCAGCGTCTCGGGATCCACGGCGTAGACCTCCCCCCGGATCGGGGTAACAGGTTCGTCCTTGACGACGTAGGGGATCCGTTCGGCGTACATGGCATAGAGCTCGTCGGTCATGGCCGGCCCCAGCTCTCGGACCCCCGGGCCGGTGAGGAAGCAGTGGTTGTGGAAGCCCTTGCGGAGCGAGCCATAGACGAAGATCTTGCGGTTCATGGTTAGCCCTCCTCGGTCGGGGTCGTTCCGGGGACCTTGCCCTGGGACGGGATGATCGCGATGAACCCCCAGTAGGCCAGCGAGTGAAGGAAGGCCTCCGGGGAAGCAGTCGAGACGATGACCTCCTTGTAGCGCAAGGCGCGGCGGGCGACTTCCTTCATCCAGTCGTCCCGGTCGTCCTCGGCCAGGAAAGCGTCTCGGTGCAGGAGGGCGAGGACCTCCTCGGGGGTGCCGGCTTCGTAGGTGCGTCCCTGCGGGGTCGTGATGGTCATGGTCGGTTCCTCCTTGGCTGCGGGGTGGGGAGGAGCCCCCACCCCCTGGCTCGGTTCGGTTAGGCGGCTTCGGCGAAGGTCGAGGCGCGCAGGGTGAAGTAGGCGACGTCGGCGGCGGCGAGGGAGGCGAGGCGCATGAGACCGGCCAGGGTCGCTGTGCGCTCAGGAGCCGCGGGCGCTCCTTCGGCGTTGCCGGTGGTCAGGTGGTAGCGCACGGTGCCGTTCTCGCGGGTCGTCTTGAGGTCCAGGCCCATCGCCCACACGGCCTTATAGATCTGGAAGCTCGGGTTCTTGGCGCCGGTCATTTCCTTCGCCTCGGCCAGGGTCAGCCCTTCAGAGACGAGCTTCTGGATGACCGGGCGATACTTGCCGCGGGTCGTGACGGTGACGTTGTGGACGTCGGCGGCGGCGGGGGCCTTGCTCTTCTCGACCAGGGCGAGGCACAGGCGCAGCCAGGGGAGGACCTTCGCGGCTTCGACGGTTCCGGAGTGCTGGCGGAACTCCACGGTGCCGTGGACGGTGTAGCTCTGGAGGTTGAGCTTGTGGTAGCGGTCGTTGTTGAGACAGTAGCAAAGCTCGTTCATGGTCGTCGCGGCCATGATTGCGCGGTAGGTCGTCGCGCTGCGGAGGCTCTTGCAGAAGCGGTTGTTTTGGGCGCGGCGGCTGGTGGGCATGAAGGAGTCGGTGACGGGCTCGTAGTGCCGGTAGTCGGCGACCAGCTTCTTCCAGTTCTCCAGGGTCAGGTCGCGGGCGTCAGCGTGAACGTGGAGCCCAGTGGTACGGTTGACGCGGCACCCAATGGCGGTCAGACATTCGAGGACCTTTTGGAGCTGCTCGATGCCGGCGTCGCCACTCAGGACCGGGGAGACGACTTCCATCTCGGTTCCGGTGCCGTGGACGCTGCAATCGGTCACGATCTTCCACCAGGTGCGCGTCGCGTGGTTGTAACCCTCTTCGCGGCAGTTGACGCCGGTCTCGCGGATCTTCTCGGCTACCTGAGCGCGGCTCATCGTAGGGTGGAAGGTCTCGATCTCGATCCCAAAAGAGCGTGCCATTGTGAGTCTCCCTGAAGGTTCGCGCCCTTGCCGTGGCGCTGGTTGCCTTGCTTTGTTGTCTACATAGTACCCACTCATTGGGGTGGGACGCAAGGGGAAAAAGCGACAAATCGACAAAAAAACACGGCGCCCTCACTTTTTTTTGAGGGGCCGTCTAAGGTCTTTGCGGGACTCGGTTTTTCGAGAGGGCCCGAGGCTCGGTTTCGACGACCAAGCCCCGGGGCAGGGGAGGGGGGGGTGGACTTGTCTCCTACGCTGGGAGGGCGACCGCCCGACTCTGCCTGCGGCGGCGGCGGTCGTTGCGGATCCTGCGGACCTGTTGGAGGCAGTGCCGGCGGCATTCGGTGTCCTCGTCCCGCAACCGCTCGAGGGTGGCGTAGATGTCGTCCATGAGCCACTCGAAGAGCCCGGTGAACCAGGGACCCTCGTCGGGGAAGTCGGACCAAGCGTTCGCCATCTCGAACACGTCGTTGCAGACCGAACAGAGGCGGTAGCGCTGCCATCTCCCGTCCCAGAGCCCGGAGTGCTCGTGGTAGCGATGCCCGATCTCGATGGTCCCGTCACACTCGGCGCAGGTATGGGCGACCCTGGCCCGGGGGTTGGCGTGCTGGTAGACGGCGGGGAGGTCGGTCATGGGCTATCCCTCGGGGAGCTCGTCGAGCTGCTTGTCGGTGAGGTCGATACGCTTGAACAGGACCCCGAAGGTCTCCCCGGGGTCGTGGTCGTCTCCTCGTACTCGGGACCCCCGGCGGTCACTCGGTAGCGCACAGGGGTCCCGACTTTGTATTAGGCGTTGAACTCGGCGGCGGTGATTCTCATCGCCTCCCCCCGGTGAGGTCCATGAGCTCGTGGAGCTTGGCCTTGATCTTCCCGACCTGGCCGGCCAGCTCGTCGTCGACGATCCTCCGGACGGTGCGCTTGACCTGGTTGAGGATTTCGACCTCCAGGGTCGCTTGGATCTTGTCCCGTAGATCCTGGGTCTGGGTCGCGACGGCCTCGCGGACCTGGGCGCGCACGGTTTCATCGGCGGCCCGGTTCGCCTCCTCCCGCACGACGATCTTGCCCAGGTCGGTCAGGGCGAGCTTGGTCCCCCGGCTCGACCATTCCGGCTTCGCGTACAACTGGACCTCTTGTGCCACGGTGGCCGCGAACACTCGGGAGAGGGTCTCGTCGTGGCCGGCTTTCACCAGGATCCCCCGGGCAAGCCCCTTCACAACGGATCGCTCCAGCTCTGCGCGGGCCACGGTTCCCACGGGGAACAAGGCGTCGAGAGCCTCCTCGGTTAAACGGATCTTGACGTCGGTCTTCATGGTCGCCTCCTGCCGGGGGCACTCGGCCCCCGGCGTCGTTTGGTGAACGGTCTAGTTGGGGATCAGCTTCGTTGCGGCCTGTTCCACGGCGATGCGGCTGTCCGTGTGGGGGATCGAGCGGGCGGCGGCGGTGATGCCTTGCACCATATCCCAGGCGGTGTCGACTTTGCCCTCCTCGGTCTGCGCCTGCTTCCAGCCGTCCTCGATGATCCCCTTGGCGATCCCCGTGCGCTCGCGGACCCAGCGCAGAATATCCTCGTAGGAGCCCTCTCCGGGGGCGGCGGTCTTGAGGCGAAGGTTCTGCGCCCTCTCGATCGCCTGGACCTCCTGCTCAACGGAGCGCTCGGCGTAGTCCTCCAGGGCGGGCGCGGCCTCGCGCAGGAAGCGCGCAGGCGCCCCGGCGTTGTGCCGGATCGAGAGCTGCTCAACGTGGCGGGCGCCCCAGATGATCCGGTTGTCGCAGACCTTCTCGTAGAGCATGAGCATGAGCTTGAAGGAGGCGCTCCCGGTCTCGGAGTTCGAGACGATGAAGCCCCGGTAGCTCGGGGCCTGCTGGCCTGGGATCTGGATCGGGTTCGCGGGGTCGCACAGGAAGCAGAAAACGTCCCGGTCGCTCGCGTAGAGGGTCGTCGCTCGCTTGGGGTTGTGGCTGGTGTAGCTGGAGGCGGGGACGACCCAGCGCCCCCCCTGCTCCTGGTTGAGCCTCATGACGGCGTCGACCACATCGAGGTCGAAGATGCGCCCATAGCTCGGGGAGGTCACTGCGCGCAGGGTGCCCGCTCCCTCTCCCTGGTCCTCGTAGTAGAAGGCGCTCTCGCCCTTGTCGGAGTCGACGCGCAAGCCGTGGGTGAGGAGCGCCGTGGTCAGCTCCGGGGGGAGCCGGCGCAGGTAGGCGGCGGGGGCCTTGGCGACCTGGGCGGTCTGTCCGAAGCTCCAGTGGGTGAAGTCCAGGCGCTCGAACTTGCGGTGCTTGAGGACGACGTCGCGGCCCACGATGTCGGGGTAGAGCTCCTTCGGCTGGATCTCAACCGTCCGGACGTTCTCGGTGCGGAGGGCGACCGCGGCCCGGAGCCCCTCGAGGGTGACGAAGCGCTCGTCGTCCGGGCGGCTCGCCCACTGGCGCGAGAGGTGATAGAGGTTGGTCGGGGCGGCGGCGCCTGCGTTGGTCTGTAGCTGGTTCATCTCTCTCCTCCTACTGGCTGACGGCGTAACGGGGCAGGAAGCATCCGGTCAGCTTGCCCGTCTCGCGGTCGAGGTGGTTGTGGATCCCGGTGACGTCGTGGAGCAGGTCGTAGTCGCTGGCGGCGGCGAGCTCCTCCAGGCGAAGCGGGCATCCGTTGAGGTGGGCCAAGGTCAGGGTCCGGCACGTTGCAGCGGGCACCAGCCGGACCCCCAGGACCTCGCAGGCTTTCACGGCCCGCTCGGCGATCTTGGTGATGAGGTCGATCTCGTGGTTCGGGGCGAGGGTCTTCAACTCTGTCTTCATCGCGGCTTCTCCTTCGGGGTGGCGGGGGGCGCCCATGCCCCCCGCGCTGGGGTTCTAGTGAACGATGATCGTGCCCCACGGGGGGACGAGGTGGGTCTGCGCGCTCTCGACGATCCGGGGACCCAGGGAGCGCCCCTTGCCCTCGGTCTTGATCTCGGCGAAGTACATGACGCCGGAACCGTCCGGGGTCACTTCCACCAGGGAGAGGGCCTCCTGGCGCCCCTCCATATTCTTCACGCGCCCCTCGGGGATCGTCTCGCCTGGCGCGAGCTTCTTGATCCAGCTCTCGGAGATGACGACGACCAGGTCGGCCCCGGTGCGGCGGGCGAGCGCGCTGGCCTGGCGGCAGGACTGCATCTTCAACGCCTCGGAGCTGAAGTTGACCTGGCCGTGCGCGATGATGTGGTTGTCCTTGACGATGAAGATAAACGGGAGGGCCTCGGCCTCTGCGGTCACGATGTCGGCGGCGGTTCTCCAGAGGGTCTCGGTAATATGTTTGCTCATGCGCGCTCGCTCCTCTTGAAGTAGGTGACGTCGATGTCGTCGTAGTGGCGCTTGCCGCCTGCGACGGTGTAGGTGCAGGCGACCAGGGCGAGGGTGTTGCTGCTGGGGGTGCGGGAGCCGGCCTTCTCGAGGTGGCGTTCGGCGGTCCTGAGCCGGCGGAAGCGCCCCTGGGCGGATCCCCTGGTGCTGCGGCGGAACTGCTTGCCGTCCCAGAGCTTCACCTCGCGCCCCCGGACCTCGATGAAGTAGTAGTCGACGGTCTTGCCGGTTGGGTCCATTGGAGTCTCCTTCGTCGGCGGGCTTGCCGTGCCCTTTGTCGTCTTGTCTCCCTATATACCCCTCAACGGGGGGGTCGTGCAAGGGCAAAAATGGGGCAAAGCAAAAAAAGAGGTCGCCCCAGCGACGAGGCGACCCAAAAGGGTGGAACGTGGTTGGTCCTGCGAGGGCGTAGAGCGCGGGGTTGCGGAGCCTTTAGAAGAGCGACGGGTAGCCGTAGCGAGCGACGGCGAACTGGAAGTTCCGGCAGGTCGTGAACTCCGCGGCGAGACCCTTCCAGCCCTCGGGCAGGGCGGGGATCTCGAGGAGCTCGGCGTGCTTGACGCGGAACTCGTAGCCGTTCCACGTTCGGAGGACGGCGACGCTGCCCGGTTTCAAGCGAAGCGGCATATGGAAGTTCTGCGACCACTGGAGTCGTTGGTGGACCCCGCAGATGTAGAGATAGTCCCAGGCGGCGGTCGGGACCTCGTCGAGGTCGATGACGGTCGCGAGCGGCAGCGTCTCGATCTTGATCTTCGGGGAGACGGGACCCACCAGCCCCTTCTGACAGTGCTTCCGGGGGTTGGCCCCCCGGACGTACTTCATCCAGAATTGCCGGAAGCCTTCGAGCTTCTTGGTCTCCTTGCACGGGGGCTTGATGTAGAGCTGCGGTGTCGTCATGGTCGGCCCCCTAGAAACCAAGGATCTCGACGGCAGCCTTGACGGTCAGTGGAGTCGTCAAGGAGAGGTCGAGGCCCTTGTCCCAGCGGGTGATCGTGTCGTCGCCCCAGATCTTCACGCGAACGCTACGGCGGCGGCTTGTGATGACGCCCTCGGCGTCTGCATACTCGCGAAGCTGCTTGCGTGTGCGGATCTTGGTCTTGCTTTTCATCTTCGAGTCTCCTTGTGCCCCATGCCGGGGGTCTTGTTGACGTGGCGACAAAGTACCCCCCGTTGGGTGGTTCCGCAAGGGGAAAATGATCTCTTTTTACTTTTTCGCTTCTTTTTCCCGTGCCGCCCGATACGCGGCTTCGACCTCATCCGCGAGGCCGACCCTGCGGCACCCGGGCCACGGCAGGTCGAACTCCCGGCGCAGGGCGGCGATCGCCTGGTCCTCGGGGATCTCCCCGGTCTTGATCGCTGACGCCTGCCAGGTGGTCGAGTGCTTGTGCCCCGTCAGTTTCATCTTGTAGGCGTCGAGCATGGCCGGGACTTCGTCCTTGGCGTGGAACCGCTGGTAGACCCAGTTCCCCAGGAAGAAGATCGCAGTGAAGCCGTCGTCGTCGAGGAACTGGATGTAGCGGCGCTCGGCGTCCCCATCGACCGTCGCTTCCAGCGCCCGGGCGGTGTACTCCTTGCAGCGTCCCGAGAGGTAGATGCGCGCCCCTGGCTTGGCGAGGGCGTTGATGGTGGTGAGCACGTCGGCCTCGGCCTGCGGGGAGTCGACCGCGCAGATGACGACGTCGAGGACGACCACGTCGTAGCGCCCCCGCTCCGCGATGTCCTTGAACATGGCCCGGCACATTCGATGGACCTGTCCGGTGTCGATGGTCGCCCCGCCTTTGGCCCGGCGGAAGAACTCGACCCCGTGGATCCGGTAGCCCTCCCGGTTGAGCTTCGCCTGGTAGTCCCCCTGGCCGCAGCCGAAGTCGAGCACGCGCTCGTCCTTGCGGAGCTCCGGAAGGATGTGCTTCTCATAGAGGGGACTGCGGTTGCTCATCCGGCCCGTCTTCTCGTTCTCGCGGAGCCGGAAGACCTGGACGTTGGTCTGGGCGTAGGTGAGTTTCGGAAGGTGGGCGTAGGAGAACTTCCCGTAGGCGCGCCCGAAGCGCTCGAGGACCTCGGCCTCCTTGTCGTCTGGAATGTAGTTGACCCGGCAGGGCTTCCCGATGACCTTGCAGGCGAGGGCGTAGTTCGCCCCCGAGAGGACCTTGCCGGACTGTGTCGCGACCGCGGCGCCCCAGAGCCCGTGGGCGAGGATCAGCTTGATCGACTCCTTGCGGATCCCGGCCCCGGGGGACCGCAGGTTGCCGGCGATCTCCTTCGCGGGCACGTCGACCCAGCCGAGGACCCCGGCGGGCGGAACGGAGCACGCCTCATCGCCCGTGTCGGCGTCGGTGCCGTTGTGGAGCTGGTTGAAGCGCACCTCGTCGACGTCGCTCAACCCCTCGAGCAGGACGACCGGCGCGTGGGTGTAGCCGAGCGCCCGGAGGCTCTTGGTGCGCTGGTGACCCGCGACGATCGTGCCGTCCTCCTTGCGGACGAGGATCGGCTTGAGCACTCCCAGCGAGGAGAGCGACTCCCGCAGCGCGGCCAGGTCGTCGTCCCCGATGATCCGGGGGTTGTAGATCGCCCCCTTGATCTCGGCAATCGGATATTCGGGGTAGAACATGGGGTCCTCTCCTCCCCGGGGCCGCTTCTCAGTTCCCCAGGAGCCCCAGAACGAAGCCGAACTGGACCCCGGCGGTCTCGACGTGGGCCTTCAGCGCGGCCTCCAGTAGCGCGAGCTCCTCCTCGGTGAGCGGGATCGCCCGCAGCTTCTTGTTGACCTCCCACTTGAGCAGGCACTCCCCATGAGCGCCGACACTGGCGCCGTCTGTTTCGAGCGGGATCTCCGCGCTGCCCGATCCGGTGCGGTGCAGGCCGGCCTTCTCGGCGGTGTCCTCGAGGAGCTGCATGACGGCGGCGTCGCCCGTCTCGATGTCCTCGAGGAGAGCGTGCAGGTTTGCGGCATCCGAGCCGGCCAGGGCGGCGATCGGATCCAGGGTCGCGAGGATCTTCTTCTCCTCGGCCTCGGAGAGGTCGACGTAGACGACCGGAACCGCGGAGATGTGCTCCCGCAGGGCGAGCATGACGCGCAGATGCCCGTCGACCAGGTGACCGGTGCGCTTGTTGACGACGACCTGCTGGACCCAGCCGACCTCGGAGAGGAGCCCCTTGAGGGCGTCTTGCTGGAACTCGGGATGGATGCGCCAGTTGAGGGGGTTCGCGAGGATCTGTTCGGGATCTTCCTCCCCGCTGCCAACGATCCGGTTGGGAAAGGCTGGCTTGCTCTTGCTCTTGCTCATGCGGCCTCCGCGCACTGGTGAAAGTCGGCCAGGCACGCGAGGAGTACATGGTCGCGGCGATCTTCGACGTAGACCTCCAGGCCCAGGAACTGGGCCAGCGCGAGCTCGGCGAGAGCCCCGGCGCTCTTCTGCCACCCCTTGAGGAGGTAGATCGCGTCGCCTTTGGTCTTGTCGAAGGTCTGGATCGCCGCAAGATCCCGGGAGATGCAGCGGATCTGGAGCTCGCGGTCGACGACCAGGTCCTCGGGAGGGTAGGCCCCCCAGCCCTCGTAGGCCCGGTCCAGGTCAGCGGGGGAGACGACGATCCAGCCCTGGGCTCGGAGCCGATCGCGGGCGGCGTCGAAGGCGTCGAAGTTGAAGTTCGCGTAGCCCCGCATTGGACCGGCGATGTAGACCCTTCTCATCGGGTGAGGTTCCCCCAGGCCTGTTTGACGATCTTCTGGAGTTCCTTGGGGTCCTTGACGTCCACCCCGGAGCGGCGGGCGGCGGTGAGGAGCTTGCGGTACTCGGCGCCCACGGCGCGGCGCGTTTGGCGGTTGGGGCGTTGCTGGATGACCGAAGGGGAGGTTGCCATTTTGACTCCTTGCCGCTTTGCTGGCATATGGGGCCGAAGAAAGCCGGGGGGGAATCCCCGGCCCCTTCGAGTGTGGACGCTACCCTCTGCGACGGCCTCGAGCATACTCCTCGAGGACGTTCGTGACCATATCACTCATCGGGCGGTCGTCGAACGCGGCGAGACTCTTGAGCTCGCGGTGGAGCCCCGCCGGAATGTAGAACGTCACCTTGCGCGTCTCGCGCAGCGTGGCCGTCCGGGTCGTTACCTCCGTGTCGGTCTGCCTGTTCGTCTGTGCCATATCTCCTCCCCGATTCTCCCCCCCCCGGTGGTTCCCCCCCAATGGGTATCTACGACTTACAGCATACCACTAAACCGTCAAACGTCTATAGAAGTTTTCAACTTTGCTGTCAATTTACTGTCAAAATCGGCGCGGGTGGAGCGTGATCTCCACCCCGGGGCGCTCCTTGTCGACCGCAAAGTCGTCCGAAAACCCTACGACATGCTCCCAGCCGTCGTTGGCGAGGATGCCGGCGTAGCGCAGCCCGTCGATGATGAGCTTCTTCGCGCCGGCCACGTTGTCCTTATCGCGTCTGCGGTTGCGCTCGATCCAGCGGAAGTGAACGTGGACGGGGTAGTCGACCGCCCGGGTCCCCGCGGTCCAAAGCGCCACGGCGACGGCCTCGGACCAGTGCTTCTTCATCTCGTTGTAGGGGTCGACGAAGATCCTCTCGCCGCCCCGTCTGCGCCAGCCGGCCTTTCGGGCGGCGGCGAGCAGCTCGTTCTCCCCGGGGCAGGGACCATCGAGGAAGAACGTCTGGGCGACCGCCGCCCGCTCTGCCGGCGGGGCCTCCAGGCGCTCCAGCCGCTTTGCTGGCCTGCTTGCTGGCTTGCCGTGGTGCTTTGCTGGCACGGCATAGCGCCCCTTGAGCTGGATCGAGCGACCCCGGATCCGCCCCCTCACGGTTGCTTGCCCAGGCGCTTCTCGACGCGGTAGTCCGGCCCCCCCAGGGCGATCCACTCGTTCATCTCGGTCAGGCGCGACGCGGCCCGGGCCGTGATGCGCTCGGAAAGCTCGTCGGGCATGAGGTTCGAGGTGACGATGGTCGGGAGCAGGTCCTCGTAGCGGCGGTTGATGATCCGGGGGATGAGCTCTTGGACCCACTCGGTCGCCCGTTCCGCACCGATGTCGTCGAGCACCAAGACCGGGACCTGCATGACCTCCTCGGCCAGGTCCTCGACGGTCCCCTTCGAGATCCCGGCGCGGAAGTCGGCGATCAAGTCGGGGACGTAGGCGAAGAGCACCTTGACCCCCTGGCGGTGTAGCGCGTTGACCATCGCCGCGGCGAGATGCGTCTTGCCTCGGCCCACGTCGCCCACCAGAGAGATCCCCTCGCCCCCCTCCTGGGGGTAGGCCGTGACCCAGCGCCTACAGGCCTCCAGGGCGCCACGGTTGGCCGGCGTCGCCCGGAAGCTGTCGAAGGTGCGGGTCCGGAAGCGCTTGCTGATCTTCGTCGAGGCGAGCTTCTCGGCCATCTTCTCGGCGGCTCTCCAGGCCTGCCACGGCTTGCAGCGAGCGCGGACCTGGCGCTGGTCCTGCTTGATCGAGATCCAGCCCCCATCGGGGCACTGGCTGGGGTCCTCGCAGGAGCAGTTCTCCCCTCGGGGCTCCTCGCCCGGATCCGGAACCAGCGTGAGTCGGGCGAGGTTCGCCAGCGCGTCTTTCGTCTCGAAACCAATGCCGTTCATTGCTCCCCTCCCTCTGCGGAGCTGCGAACCAGGGCGTTCAGGCCGGCGCCTCGTGGGGCTCCCGGGCTCCTGGGCGCGCTCGGCCTCTGACCTCCCCCTCCTCCCCCTGCGGGGCGGTTGTCGTACTTGCCCTCGACGATCCGCGTCAGGTTGCGCTCGGAGAGGATCCAGTCGAAGTCGACCATCCACCCCCGCTCGTTGTCGCCGCGCAGGAACCGGGAAGCGTTGACGCGCTCGATGACCGCCTCCCACCAGGCGGGCTCGGGATGGATCGAGAGCCTGGTGCGCAGCTTCTTCCGGCGGTCGTCGGTAAGGGCCTTGATGCGCGGCAGGGGAGCGACGGCCTTCTCGTTCCAGAGCAGCGCGAGCTCCCGGGCCGTGAACGCAGCCGGCGGGCGAGCGGGCGTGAGCGCGACCTCCTCCTCCTCAGAGTCTTTCTGTTCTTGGTCTTGGTCTTGGTCTATTGTAGGCAAGCCCTCCGGAAGCCCTTCGGAAGGGCTTGCCAAGCCCTCCGGAAGCCCTTCGGAAGGGCTTGCCAAGCCCTCCACAAGCCCTTCATATTCCTCCCCGGCGAGCCCGGTTATGGACAGGGCCTCGATCAAATAAGCGTTGCCGGACGCGAGGATAGCAGAAATCGCCTCTTTTCGCAGCGGCGACTCTTTGGGGATCGTGTCGATGACGGCGACTGCCGCTTTGCCAGCATTGGGCGACTGGGGGGGGTTGTGCTTGATGTAGTTCGGAAGGAAGATCCAGCCGAGCTCGTCGGTCACGACGAAGCCGATCTCCTCGAGGGTCTCGAGGGCCTGCTTCGCGTCGTCGTAGGAGAGCCGAAGGTCTTCGGACAGGTAGCCCACCGGGGCGCGATAGCATCCCAGGGCGTTCGAGTGGGGGGAGGTGAGCAGGTAGGCCCCCATGAGGCGGGCCGGCAGGCTCAGTCGGTGAACGTCTGGATCGGTCCAGTACCGCGTCCGGATGACGCCATACTCTCTACTCATGGGGGTCCCACACCTGGGACCGGTGGTTGTTCTCCATCGCGAGTCTCCCTGAAAGGTCTGTAGGCCCATGCCGGGGCCTGGTACGACGCAGAGAGTAAATCAAGCCGTTTTGCTGGTCAAGAGACAAAAAGACAAGACTACCACTCATTGGGAGGGCGGCTCGCGTAACCCCTTTTCGGGAAAGCGTTTTTTCCCTTGCCGGATCGTCGAGGAGATGATACCTTGGGAAGCGTAGGGTCGATGAGACCCTATGCCTCGGGCAGGTCCGAGTCTCCCGTCCGAGTCCGGGGTTGAGGGGATGCCGCTCCTCTACCCCATCTACAACAAAGCCCCGACCCTGGCCGGTCGGGGCTTTCTCTTGTCTAGTTCAAGAGCTTGTGCTCCCTTCCGTAGCCTTCGAGAATCTGGGAGACCAGGTCGCTCATGCTGGTCTCCTCCTCGACCGCCTGGATCCGAACCATGCGCGCCAGGTGGGCCGGTAGATAGAAGCTCACCTTCTTCTGATCCCCGCGCAACACCTTGGTTGGTCGTGCGCGGTTCGTCTCCAGCGCCTTGGGCGAAAACCCCTTGAGCAGACTCATGATCGTTCCTCCTCCTCTCGGTTCACTCCCGCGTAAGCTGCGCGGCCAGCCAGCGTGCTGCGTCTCTGTAGTCTTGCGCCCCCCCACTGCGGGGGGCCGACTGAAGTACCGAAGAACCGTTCATCGGGGCCAGGGCGATCTCGACCAGCTCCCGTATGGGCGGGGCCAAGAGCCCCGGGTAGGTTTCCTCCATCTCTGCGATCGCCACTTCATGCACCTTGCGCCGGGGGTGCGCCCGCGTCGGCAGATAGCCCAGCACGCGCAGCCCCGGGTTGTGGAGCATCCGGACCTGGTCGACCGTCGAGGTGATGATCGTCAACGCCTTCAGCGAGAGCGGGTGGGCCTCGAACGGCACCAGCACCCCGCTTGCAGCGACCAGCGACGAGATCGTCAGAAAGCCCAGGTGTGGGCTCGTGTCGAGCAGCACGACGTCGTAGGCCCCCTCGCACTTGGTCAGGGCGCGCTGGAGCCGGCGGATCGCCCCGCGCTCCCCCTCGAGCGCCTCGGCCTCGGCCAGCGACGGGCTCCCAGGCACCAGCCACAGCCTCTCGATCCCCGTCTCCCGGGCGAGTTCGCCGATCCCGCAGGCCGCGACGATCGCCGCCGCCAGGGCCTCCCCGCCGATGTCCTGGCCGGTCAGGCTCAGGCTCGCCCCGCCTTGGGGATCGAGATCCACCAGGAGCACCTTCGCCCCCTGCTCCGCAAGCGCGGCCCCCATGTTGACGACCGTCGTCGTCTTGCCGACCCCGCCCTTCTGGTTCGCCACGGCGAGAATCACCAGTCGATCCCCGTCACGGCAGAGTCGATCTCGGCCCGGTCGAAGGACAGGTAGGCGACCGTCGTCTGGATCCACCGATGCCCGAGCGCCTCCTTGGTGCGGTTGATGTCCCGCCCGAGCCGCTCGTGGACCTGGGAGGCGAAGAACTTCCGCATCGAGTGGGTCCCGACCGCCCCCGTCACGCCGGCCACTTGGTAGGCCTCCGAGAGGATGAGCTGCGCGCTTCGCACGGCCAGGGCCGAGTCGCCCGTGCGGCGCCGCTTGGATCCGAACAGGAAGGCGTCCGGCCCGAAGCGTTTGTAGGTGCGCTTGACGTGGCGCTCCCCGTGTTTGCGAACCATCGGATGCAGCGGCAGCACGCGCCCCTCCCCGGCTCCCTTCATATGCCGGCGCTTCACTTCCACCACCCCCGACCACTCCCCGGGGTAGATGTGGCGCACGCGCACCGAGAGCAGCTCCGAGATCCGGAGCCCGGTGGTGCATCCCAGGACGAAGAGGGTGCGGTCTCGGTCGGTCTGGAGGGCCGCAATCACCTTTCCCACCTCGTCTTGCTGTAGGGGGCGGCATCCCTTCATTGTCGTTTTGTCTCCTTCGGAACTTAGCGTAGTAGGTAAAGTTGACCCCGTCAAGCGCAAGTACCGAACAATGAGCACAAAAAAGGCGACCCGGTAGCGAGTCGCCTTTTCTACGTCTTGTGAGGGGAACGCGAACTACGTGACCGTGAGCATGAGCTACAAGGCGACCGCCTGGCTTCCAGTGCCGGCGGCCCGGCGCAGGAGATGTTCGAGCCGCCGCGGCAAGCCCTTCGTCGTCCGGCGCGCCTCGTGGCCTCCCTTGCACTCCATCTCGTAGCGCTTCATCTCCTGCAACACGTTGATCCCTAGATAGTTCGCTTGTTTCGCTCGCACCCACGAGCGGGCGATCTCTACGCTCCCATCGACCGTCTCAATCGTCGCGACCACGGGGTCCATCACGTTCGGAAACGCCAGCACCTTTCCCATCCCACGCTCCTCCTTGATCCCGACAAAAAGCAAAGGCCATCCGAGTTCAGATCAATCCCCTGTTGCCTTGTACACCGATTGACGTTCGTCGTCAATATGCGGAAGTGGAGACAAAAAAATTTCATTTTTCCCCTTGCATCCCCTCCCAGTGAGTGGCATACTCAGGTCACCAAGGCGCCAAAGAGACAAACCCACAAGGGGTTTTGAGGCGCCGAGAAGGAGACTCGGATGAGAACGATAGGGGAAAGAGCGGCACTCTCTTACCTCGCAGCCCGGAAGCAGGCGAGAGCCTACGCCCAAGGGACCCACGACCTCGCCTGGGGCGTCGCGACGTTGGCCGTCGCCGTCGTCGCCGTGGCCTTGAAGACGTTCGCCGGTTAGGCCGGCGACCAAGGAGGAACACCATGAGTCGTTACCAGAAAGCCCGCCGTACCGAAGCCCGCGCCCGGATCGCCATTGAGTCCCCCTCCGGGGGCGGCAAGACCTGGTCTGCGATCCTGCTCGCCCTGGGGTTGTCGATGGACCCCGAACGGGTCCTCCTGATCGACACCGAGCGCGGCAGCGCCTCGCTCTACGATGACCTGCCGCTGCGGCAGGGCTTCGACGAGACCTTCTACACCGTGCAGATTCAGCCCCCGTACACGGTCGAGAAGTACATGAAGGAGCTCCAAGACGCCGAGCGTTCGGAGTTGTTCGACGTCATTGTCCTCGACTCCATCACCCACTGCTGGGACGGGCAGGGGGGCTTGCTCGAGGAGAAGGACCGCTCCAGCGACAAGAACAGCTTCACGGCCTGGAGGAGCGTCTCCAAGAAACACAACCAGTTCGTCGAGGCGCTGCTCAACTCGCCGTGTCATATCGTCTGCACCATGAGGATGAAGGACGAGGTCGTCCTCGAGGAAGACGCCCGGGGCAAGAAGACCCCCAAGAAGATCGGCATGAAGTCCATCCAGCGCCCCGGGATGGAATACGAGTTTACCCTCGTCCTCGATCTGGACCGCGACTCCCACGAGGCCCGGGCCTCCAAGGACCGCACGGGGCTCTTCGACGAGCTGACCGTCTATACCCCCGAGGCGATCTCGCTCCAGACCGGCAAGCGGATCTCCGAGTGGCTGGCCGGCGCCAAGCCCGAGGAGTTGAACACCAAGACCGCGAACCAAAGTCGCCAAGGCGACCAGGAGACGAAGCAGAAGCCCCGAGAAGAGCCGCCTCGCCCCTCCCGAGGGGCAGAGCAGGGTGGCGCCTCCGAAAGCCCCGCCACGGCCCGTAGGGAGCGTCCTCGCACGGTGGCCTCTCCCTTCAACGACCGCCAGGTGAAAACCGCCGGTGTCCTGGGCTCCCAGCTCGTCCAGATCGCCGATCTGGTCGCCGGCCTGGGGGATGGGGGCAACGAGACCGTGGCGAAGTTCCTCGCCGAGATGGAGCTCGACGGCGTTCGCGCCGCCTCGACGTTCCTCACCGAGGAGGAGGGCCGGGAGCTCATTGGTCGCCTCACCGACCAGATCCCCCCGTCCGAGCCCGCGGAGGAGACCGACCCCCTCGACGATCTGCTCGCCGAGGGCACCGAGAAAGCCGCCTAACGACAAGCGTCCGCGGCAGGGAACGGCGACGACAGCCTCTCCCACCAGCGAAATGGGCAGCCGGGCTAGCCCCCACTGGAAAAACTAGCGCCCTGGTGAAGCCGAGCCGTTCCCTGTCCGCTTAACCAACCAACCACCAGAGGGGGGGTCCGCCCCCCCCAGGCAGGAGGAGAACCATGAGCGAAGAAGTCCGCGGCATCCAGACAGACGGCGCGATGCGCTGGTCCTTTTCTGTCCTCAACACCTTCAACGACTGCCCCCTCCGGGGGAAGCTGCGCTACCGGGACGGCCTGCGCGAGCCCAGCTCCGAGTATGCCGACCTGGGTCAGGCGTTCCACTCCGCGAGCGCCTTTATGCGCGTCGAGGAGCTGGAGGGCCGGGGCATCCCCAGCGACGACGAGCTGGTCAAGCGCTTCGCCGAAGAGCTCCCCAGCGAGGCCTTCATCCCCCGGCTGCGCGATCTCGTCACTTCCTTCCGGAAGAACTTCCGCGTCCCCGACAACCCCGAGCGCGTCTGGGTCGAGGAGCGCATGTTCTTCGACCGGCACCTCCAGACCATCGAGCCCCCCGAGGGCCGGATCGCCCCGGAGGCGTTCTGGCTGGGCGCGACCGACGACTGCTCCTATATCCGCGACAAGGTCCTCTACGTCGAGGACGACAAGACCGGCTGGACGACGCCGGACCCCCAGCAAATCGTCTTCTATGCCTACCTGCGGATCCTCCGAGAGCAGCTCTCCGAGGCCGACGTCGAGCGCGTGGTGCTCCGCTACAACCTCATCGCCAAGGGGTGGGTCGACCAGCGTGAGATGCTCTACTCCGAGGTCGTGGAGGAGGGCGAGTCGATGCTCGACGCGATCCTCGCTCACGAGCAACGCACCGCCTGGCCGGCGACCCCCGGGAAGGGGTGCCGGTACTGTGGCTTCCTCGCCTCGTGCCCCGCCTACACCGTCTCGACCGCGGCGATCGCCAAGGCCCACGAGGACCTCCCCGCCGAGATCGAGCAGGAGGGGCTCTCTGCGTGGATCCGGCGCGTGGCCGGGGGGATCATCGTCGACCATGCCGACGCCTCTCGCGTGGTGCAGTTCCGGGGCCTGGTCAAGGGCCTCCTCGAACAGATGGAAGACTCCCTCGCGAAGTTCATCACCGAGCAGGGCGCCGTCGAGGGTGGGGGGATGCTCGCCCGCATGAGCACCAAGTCCGAGTGGTCCGGCGACACCAAGGGGATCGTCGTCAAGCTGCGCTCCCTGGGGGCGACCGCCGATATGATCTGGAACCGGCTCTCGGTCTCCAAGTCCGACGTCGAGCGCATGGTGGGCGATCTGGTGCCGGTGCGCTTCCCCTCCCAGACCGAGGAGATCAAGGCGATCGAGGACCAGTACCCGATCCATTTCCCGCCGCTGGCCCCGGAGATCAAGGCGATCGAGGCCGAGCTCCCGCTCAAGGGCGTCGACAAGGACACCGCGGCGGCGAACAAGGAGGCCCGCAAGACCCGGATCGACGCCCTCAAGGCCGAGCGCGCCGAACTGGTGGACGAGAACAAGGCGCTCCGGGCGCAGGCGATCGAGCAGCTCAAGAGCGATCGCGCCCAGTTGGTCGAGGAGAACAAGGCCCGCCGCGTCGAGCTGATCGACCAGCTCATCGCGCAGGGCTCCTACAAGGAGTCGGCCCCGTTCCTGGCCTTCTCGAAGGCGCGCATGTAGATCCCGCACTCCCCCCCACTAACCGGGGGGAGCCATTGAACCGGGGACGTAACGAGCCCCGGAAGGAGAAAAGAGCAAATGGCCCGAGGCGTCAACAAATCCATCCTCCTTGGCAACCTGGGCAAGGACCCCGAGCTGCGCTACACGCAGTCCGGCACCCCCGTCGCGACGTTCAGCCTCGCTACCACCGAGCGCGTCAAGCGCAACGGCGAGTGGCAGGACGAGACCGAGTGGCACAATATCGTCGCCTTTGGAAAGACCGCCGAGCACTGCAACGAGTACCTCCGCAAGGGCTCCCAGGTGTTCATCGAGGGCAAGATCCAGACCCGCAAGTGGGAAGACAAGGACGGCAACACGCGCTGGACGACCGAGATCATCGTCCGGATGATCCAGTTCCTCGGCGGATCCGGGCAGGGCGGCGGATCCGGGCAGGGCGGCGGATCCAAGCCGCGGCAGTCCGGCCCGACGAGCGGATCCGGCCCGAGCCGGGGCGGCGCGTCGAACCACGACGACTTCCCCGACTACGAGGGGGGGTTCGATCCTAACGACGACGTGCCGTTTTGACGACTTAAGTATCGGAAATCATTGAAGTTTTTTAACTAAGCCGGTCCCCCTCGAAGGTCGTGGGGGGGGGCCGGCAACGGCACCGAAGGAGGAGCTCATGAAGGAACCCCGCAAGGCCTATATCCAAGTCGAAGTCCTGCTCAACGCCGAGGAAGGGATGCACGTCCGGCTCGGTAAGCTGGCCGCGAAGAAGCTGGTCGAGCGGCTCGAGGGCGCGCCGATCGTCGAGGGCGAGGACCTGCTCTCCGGAACCTACACGGCGCTCGTCGTCGACGCGAAGTTCACCAAGACGACGGTCGCGGAAGGCGAGTAACCCCGTGAAGACCTGCCCGAGCTGCGGTCTGCCGATTCCCCCCCGTCATTGATCCGAGTGCGGTTGCCCCCGGTGCGGGGGTGCGCTCAATTAGCCAGCAAAACAGGAAGCCAGCAAGGAGGTCAGGATGCCGAAGAAGCCGTCGACGCAGTGGGCCGACGCCCACATTGTCAGAACCTACGGTCGCTTCAACGCGGAGGATCCGCGCCTGAGCGACTTTCTCCCCCGGATCGCGCTCAACGACCTCGACGACCTCGAGGTCCTGGGGAAGTGGGAGCGCTTCCTGCGCTCCAAGCGCGTGCCCTACGCCGTCACGCGCCACCCCGGCGATGCCTCCGCCCCGGAGATCCTCAAACTCTGGAAGGCGGTCGAGGTCGAGAACTGGGATGAAGCCGACGACGGCGAGCCCATCCGCTTCAAGCGCCCGATGCGCGTCGAGGAAGTCGACGGCACGATCGGCACCATCGAGAGGAGGTAGCAGAACATGGGATTGCACAAGGGGGCGAAGACCTTCGCCCGATACAAGGTGGGCCGGCAAGAGAAGTCTCTCCCCGGGCTGGCCGATGAGGACGCTCGCCGGATCGCGCACGGGGCCTTCGCCGGCTTCACCGAGAACGATGAGCGCGGGGTGGTCATGGGGTGGATCCCCTTCGCCGACCCCGACCACCCCGAGCAGGCCGGGGCCGACTATGGATACGACGGCTTCGTCTTCCTGGGGGTCCGAGAGGATAAGCGCAGTGTCCCCCCGGCGCTGCTCAAGCGCCGCTGCGCGGAGCGGATGGAGGAGTTCCTCGTGAAGTCCGGGCGGGAGTACCTCTCCCGGGCCGAGAAGGAAGAGCTCCTCTCCCTCACCCGCAAGGAGTTGATCCAGCAAGCCCTCCCCTCGACGACGACCTACGACCTGTTCTGGGACGTCGACCGCGAGGAGCTGCTCATCTTCGGCGGATCCACCACCGCGATCGACGCCTGCGCCGGCCTGTTCCAGCGCACCTTCCAGCGCAAGCTCGTCCGCTTCTGCCCCGGCTCCTACTTCCCCGGCGAGGCCCCCGTCAGTGGCCGCGACAACTGGGGCGCCCGGTTCCTGGCGTGGTTGTGGGTCCAGGCCCACGAGGGCGAGCACGGGGTCGGGATCGGCGACACGGTCAAGCTCAAGACCGACTGGAGCAGCGTGACCGTCACCGGGGAGGACCTGCGGGAGAACTCTCTGGTCCGGGCCGCGATGCACGACGGCTCGATCGTCGCCGCGCTGCGACTGTTCCCGACCGAAGGCAACGACGGGAGCCTCTCCTTCACCCTCACCGAGGGCCTCGTCTACAAGGGGCTCAAGACCGGCCTGGTCGCGGAGCCGGAAGCCGAGGGAGACCTCGCCGAGGAGCTCATCGTCCACTACGCCGCGATCCGCCCCGCCCTCGAGGCCGTCGACCAGTGGTGGTTGATGTTCGCCGGGGCCGCGTTCACCGGAGCCGACCTCGACGCCGTCGAGAAGTGGGTCCACCCGCAGGCCGAAAAGGTCGCGGCGGAATGATCGAGAGCCTCGCCCCGCTGTTTGCCGAGCTCGAGGAGGCGGTCCAGGCCTACCGCGCCGCCAGGAGCCCCGACTTCCGGGGCCGGAACCGGATCGACCGGGCGACCGATCGCCTCCTCGTCGCCTATCGAGCGATCGCTGGCACCCCTGGCGTTCCCCAAACCCCAGCCCCGGCCTAAGCGCGCCCCAAAGCCCTTGCCCCGGTCGAAGATGCGCCGGGGCAAGGGCTCTCAGGAACGCCGGGACGCCTGGGTCGAGGAGTTCGTCGAGGCGTGCCGCGTCGCCTGGGAGACGCGCCCGCGGATCTGTGAGCTGTGCGGCAAGCGCCTCGTCCAAGCCAGGGTCCACAACTTCCACCACCGGGTGAAGCGCTCCCAGGGTGGGAACAATGAGCAAGCCAACATCGCGCTCCTCTGCGCGAACTGCCACGACGGGCAACACGGGATCCCCCCTACGCCCGCAGACTGGAGAGACGCATGACCCCAAAGCTCGTCGTCGTTAATGGGATGCAGTACCTCTGCTCCACCTTCTCGAGCTCCGAGAACGGGCACCTGGTCCTCGAGGAGGTGGTGCAGATGCGCCAGCTCCCCCCGAAGCAAGCCAACCAGCCGCCGCAGCTCGCGCTCGTGGATCTCACCAAGGAGGGGATGGACGGCACCGTCGCGATCGTCGGCCCGACGAACATCCTGATCCACAACATCGAGGCGGGCAGCGAGCTCCACAAGGCGTTCGTCGCCGCCCGTTCTGGCATACACCTTGCAGAGGGTCCCCTACCCCCCTTCAAGAACGGCGGGAACCGCGCCTAGTAGCGCCCCAGAACAAACGCGGGGAGGGGCGTCGCAGCCCCTCCCCGGTTCCTTCCCGGCGACCTGGCCTAGCCCTCGCCGTCGCCGTCCTTGAAGACGTAGATCGGCACGCGCGCCCGCTTACCGTCCGCGCTCTTCGCGTCCTTGAAGCCGGCGTGCTCCATCGCGCCCGTCTGGATGAGAGCGCGCCGATACTTCGCGAAGGTGTCGACGCTCACCCCGAGCAACTGCGCCCACTGGTGCGAGTCCAGCGCACCTTCCGGAGCGGCCACGGTCTCCAGCGCTCCCCGGATCTTCTCCTTCAGCAACTCCTCTGCCATGCCTAGCCCTCCTCGTTATGTCCCCTAGTCGAAGAAGGGGACCCATTCGGTGCGGAAGCGCTCCAGGGTCCCCTTGCCCCAGGCCTCCACGATATGAACGCCCGGAGCGATCTCCGAGCGCGTGCGGTAGCGCATGAAGCTCGTCTGCGCCGAGAGCGTGCCGCCCTCGACGACTTGCACGTTACGGACCTGTAGACCGACGCGGTCGTGGGTGTGCCCGAGCAGGAGGATATGGGGCTTCTCCCCCCCGCGCAGGCTTTCGACGATCTTCTGGGCGCGATAACTCTTGGCATAGGCTCGACCATCGGCCCCATGCCATACCGTGACCGAGAGCCCGTTGAGGACGAGCTGCCCCTCGTGCTCCCCGAGGTAGCTGAACTGCTCCTTGCCCAGGGCGTCTTGGAGCTCGGCACCGATGAGCACCCCCAGGTCGTTCTTCTGCAACCACCAGAGGTCGTGATTGCCGGCGACCGCCTTGATCGGGATCGGGCAGGAGCGCAGAAGGTCCCGGGCGCGCCGGAACTGCGCGTGGTAACCGACCTCCGAGAGCTCGTAAACGTGGCCCGGTCGCCCACTCATCCCCTCGGAGATGTCGCCACCGTGGACGACGAACTCGCACTTCTCCCGTTCCCAGAGGTTGTAGGCCCGGTAGAGCCAGTCCTCGCGGAACTTCGCGTGCCCGATGTGGGTGTCGGTCATGAAGCCGAACTTGAAGTAGGCGTCGCTCCAGTCCATGACGGTCGGGGCGATCCTGCTGATCTGCGAGCTCTTGAGCATCGCCTCCAGCTCGTGGACCGTGAGCGACTCCCCGAGCTTGGCGAGCAGCGTGTCCTTTTTCCCGTCGCTGGCGGTCCCCTTGACCGCCGCGAGGATCTTTGCCGCTTTGTCTCCGATCGCGTTGCCCATTAGACGCTCGCCTCCTCATACCAGAGTGCCTTGACGTTGGCGCTCGACGCCGAGGCCCCGCCGTTGGTTGCTCGCAGGATGTAGCTCGCCCCCGGGTTGAGGACCCACTCGACGTCGTCGACCGCCTGGCCCCCGCCGCTGGCCTTGCCGCCCGAGCTCCCCCCGACGTAGATCGTGTCGAGCAGGGTGGTCGGGGTGATCGAGGCCTCCCCGCTCATGACGGTCAAGGCCGAGTTGTCGTTCGAGCCGCCGGCCCGGTTGCGGTTGCGTGGGGTGATTGCGGAGCCCCCGGTAGGGGTCCCCGTGTAGCCCTCGTAGAGCTCGAGCTTCCACTTCTCCCCGTCCGGAGCGATCGCGAGCGCCTGGAAGTGGATGTAGGTGCTCGCCGGGACGACGATGCGGATGTCGTGGGTGCCCGCCGCGGCCAGCGCGGAGATGAAGGCGGGGAACGAGTAGGCGTTCTTGGCGTGGACCTGCCCGTGGTTGGAGTCCACAACGGCAAGGGCCTTGGCGACGAGCTCCATCGGGAGCCCGCTGTTGAGCCGGATCCTCAGTCTGTTTCCTGCCATGAATGCTCCTTGCCCTACTGGAGGGCGCCGAGAAGAAACAGTAGGCTAGCGCCAACCGTGACGCCGCCGATCGTGACCCCGATCTGGAAGTCGTGCGCCTCCCACCAGCTCGGCTCGACCTGTTCCGCCGTCACGCTCAGGTTCAGGTCGACCGGGATCGTCCAGTCGTAGATCGTCCCCGGCCCCACGGTGGAAGGAAGGCTCACTCGGAGCTCCAGGCGCCCCGAGGTGGCGATTTGTCCCCTTGGCCCCACGGTGACAAATGGGGAGCCCAGAACGTCCACGGACGGGGTCGTCTGTTCGCAGGCGGCGAGGTCTTGGATGCCTTGCTCGAGCGCGTCCAGCTCCGCGGCGGTGATGGTGTAGGTGCCCTCCGCGGCGAAGACCGGATTCATCCCCCCGCAGGAGACCAGTGAGAGGACCAGGGCGAGTGCGACGAGGCGCTTCATGGGGTGCTCCTTTTGCGGGCGCGGATCCGCTCGAGGCGCTCGAGGAGCTCCTCTGCCGAGGGACGCCCGGAGGCCGGGGTTGCGTTGGGCGTCGGCACTGCCGGCCCAGCCTGCGGGGCCGAGGCGACGCTCGTCTTCGAGTAGGCCTTCCCGCCGAGCCCGACCGCGGCGCCCAGCGCGCCCAGCGCCCCGACGACCGAGTCCAGGCCGAAGGCGAGCACCAGGGCCGCTCCGAGAAGGGCGAGAAGAATGAGCCAGTTGCGTTTGAGGAGGTCTGCCATCGGTTCTACTCCTTGAGGGCCGGCTTGCCCTGCGCCGGGGGGAAGACCTTCGCCGCCACCGAGCCCGCCGCCCCCGTGAACGCCCCGCCGAAGATCGCAGAGATCGCCGCCCCGCCGAGGGCGATGAGCAGGCTTTGGATCTGCGCGGCCCGGTCGCAAACGACCTGCGAGCAAAGGCTCGCGAGCACCACCAGGCCGAGGCCGAAAATGACGAAGTCGATGACGACCCAAGGCCGCAGCTTGCCGTCGTCGACGAACCGCAAGGACCGCCAGCCGGCCCGGATGCGCTCGATCATAGGTAGCTCCTCCAGTCTCGAAGCTGGAAGTGAGGGAGGTCTTGGAAGCGATAGCGGACGAGCCAGGCCCCGCCCCACTCGATGGGACGTCCCATCCGGATCGCGAGGTCCAGGCCGAAGGCGCCCAGCGCCCAGAGCGCCGGATCCGAGGCGTAGGCCTCCGGATAGGGGACGATGTCCAGGGCCAGGGCGGGGAAGTAGTTGTGGGGGCTCTCCCCGAAGCGCGCACGCGAGGCCCCCGAGGCGAAGGCCTGCTGCTGCGCTTCCTTGCCCCGGTGCGAGCAGACCACCGAGCAGTCCCGGTGCTTGACGAGCTCCAGGGCAAAGTCCCGAAGGAGGGGGTGGGCCTGGTCGACGTGGCCCATGCTCGCGGAGCCGTAGGTCGCCACGTCTATTCGGTGACCGGGTAGGAGATGACGTAGTCGAAGAAGTCGCCGGGGTACATTGCGCGACCGTCCCCCATCCAGTTCGCGGACTTCGCGGCCTTCCAGACGCGCTGAACGTAGGTCGAGCAAATCTGCCCCCGGCCAGCCCAGCGGCGCCCGATGATCCGGCAGACCCAAGCCCACACGGCCTCGCCGAAGCCATAGCCCAACTTCCCATAGGCCCACGGGAGCTCGCCGATCGCCTGCGCCCCCCGCAGATTGCCCGGGGCGATGCCGAACCAGACCTGGGTCCGGCGCGTGGCGAGCCACTCCTCCAAGGGCGTCTCGCGCCAGCCCCCGAGGTAGGTGTACTCGGTCACCAGGAGGTCGTCGTCGCAGTCGTAGCCCGCCACCAGGGCGACGTGAGAGGCCGACTCGCACGTCAACGCTCGGATATACCAAGGGCCGGCGACGAGCAGGATGTCCCCCGGCAGGGCGGTCGCGAGGACCTCTGCCCGCGTCAAGCGGCACCCCCGAAGACGATCCCCTTCGCCTGGGCGTCGCGGAAGATCTCTTCCTGCCCGAAGGCGCAAATATCAAGGCAGTCGTGCGGGCAGGCTCCCCTCTTGATCCCGTCCAGGGCGAGCAGCTTCTCGGCAGCGTCCCAGGAGGGATGCCCCTTGAGCGCGGCGACCATCGGGACCAGCTTCTCCTCGCAGGCCTTCATGGGGTTCTCCTCCTACTCGGGCGAGCTGCCCGCAGTGCCCGACGTCGTGCGTGTCGCGTAGAGCGTCCCCGTGATGGTCCCGCCGACGACGGCGAGCCCCAGGATCCCCACGACCACCCAGACGACGATCGGGCGAGTGAACAGCTCGTAGCGCCTGCGGTCCTTCTCCTTCATCGCGATCTCATGGTCCGCGATGTGTTTCGTCACCAGGCGATCGAGGTCCGCGTGATCGCGCCGGACGAGCTCGAGCTGGTGTTTGTTCTCCAAGGCCTTCGTCTCCAGTCCCCCGATGCGCTTGCCCTGGTCCTTGAGTTCCGAGAGCACCGAGTCCAGCTTTTCCGAGATGACCTTGAGCGCGGTGTCGGTGTTTTGAGCCATCTGGGAAAGCCACACGAGGACCGTCCCGTGGTTCTTCGCCATTTCCGCGTCATGCTCGCCGCCGATCTGGATGACGGGCGGCTCCAGGGTTGGGCTCATAGACGGCTCCGTCCTAGCGTGCGATGACCCGGAACTTCAGGGGCTTCGCGTTCTGGATGACCTCGTATCCGGTGTTGGTCTTGATGTTGAAGATGTAGAGCCCGGGCTCGAGCAGACGGCAGTCGAGCAGGTATTTCAGCTCCATCCGGTCGACGAGCACCGGGACGTCGAGCTGCACCGGGGTCTCCGGATAGGAGGTCAGGTCGGTCTCGTCAGAGAGCGGCCCGTAGATCGAGAAGGTCGAGGGAGGGCAGACCGTCCCCTTCTCTTCCGGATCGGTGACGACGACCGTGAGGTAGCGCTGGTCGCCCACGATGAACTTGCCCGAGTCCGACTCGACCGCGTAGGTGAAGTCGCGGTCGTAGACAGAGCCCACGGCGAACGGTTCGGAGAGGGTCCCGACGTGGCCATCCGAGGCGACGAAGGCGATCCGGAAGAAACCGTTGACGGTGGTGTCGAAGACCACCTCGTCCTCCCCTTGGGTGTAGGGGATGGTGTTGACCAGGTCCCAGACCTCCGAGAGGAGGTCGGTCGAGCGATAGACGTTGATGCTCTCCACCCCCAGCCCGGGGTCGGGGACGTCGATCGAGCGCGTGACGCGATACATCTGTGAGACCTCCGGGGGGTTGGTGGGGTTGTTGACGATGTCGAGCTCTTCAGGGACGAGGATGACCTTCTTCAGGGCCGCGGCGGTGAAGCGCCGGATCCCGCCGTCGTCCGTTGTCAGGGCCTCGAGGTAGGTCCCCGCCAGGGCGGCGGTCTGGAGGACCGAGGAGAGGAGCGTCTGGACCTCCTCCGCGATCGCGCTCGGGGTCGGGTATCCCTGGGCGATGAGACCGTCGAAGTCGTCTTGGAGCACGGTCTCCACGTTCCCCGGGACGGCTTCGACCGCCGTCTTGATCGCAGCGAGCCCGGTGGTGACGTTGGTTAGAGCGTTGAGGATTGCGGTGATGGAGTTGTTGAGCGGGGCTGCGTAGGAGCTGGCGGCGAGACGCGAGGTGATCGGCGCGTCCATGAAGTCCAGGCGGTTTAGCCGCGTCTCCGAGAGCCGGGAGAGCAAGGTCGTCAGGTCCGATTGAATCTGCGTGGTGCTCGGCGGGGCGACGTAGTTCGCAGCCGCCAGGCGGGAGAGGACCGTGATCTCCTTCGCCAGGACCGCGGAGTTCTCGATCTGCTGGAGAGTCGCGCCCGCGCCGCCGTAGTTGAACAGGTAGAGCTCGGGGAAGACCTCCCCGTCGATGAGCCACTCCACTTGAACGGCGTGCGCGGTCGTGTCGAGGTTGGTGGTGTCCCAGAGCCAAGCCCAGGCGACCCCGTTCGAGGGCACGTTGACCGACTTCTGGCCCCAGCCCGAGGTCTTGTAGGTGTTGTTGGCGAAGTCGAGGTAGTAGCCGTCCGAGATGCGCCGGACTTCGATCCTTGGCGGGCCTCCGGAGGCGTCAAGGTCGATGACGAACGGGACGAGCTGCCCCGAGTTGAACATCTGGGGGCCACCGGCCCCGCCGATCGCCGCGTTGCCGGCTACCCCGGACTCGCCGCCCGCAACGACCTCGAAGCTCGCGACCTCCGAAGAGAGCACCTCTGCGGCCTCGTCGTAGGTGGTAAGCAGCTTGGTCTTGAGGATGTGCCCCGCCAGGCCGGCGCTCGCCGAGGTCGGGATGACGTAGGCGAAGTTGCCGCTGCCCATATCGGAGGCGAGCAGGACGTCGCCCAGGGCCGGCTCTCCGAGGACCCACAAGCTCAGGGTCGCGTCCCAGTGCCGGTTCGCCGTAACGTCGCGGAGCAGGACGTAGACAGGCCCCCCAGTGTGGGGCTTGCCCGTGGCGAGGTTGGTCCCCGCGAGTTCATGGCGCAGGCTTGCGCCTGCTGTCAGTTGAGGCATGGAAGAACCCTCCGAAGTTCAGGTGGTGCGCCGTCTCCTCCCTGCCGCTTTGCTGTCATGCTGGCTTATGGTAGCCCAATTCTCCCACTCGGAATAGGGCAAGGTTGTCATGGTGTCCGCGCAGGTCGTGGTGGTTCATATCCACGTCGCCCGTGGAGCTCCCAGGAGCGACGAGCCGGGTCGAGCGGCCACCCTTGGCCCCGGACGCGACGAAGCCCCCATGCGGGGGCTCCGAGCGCTTCACGCGAGGCGTCCTACAGGATCCAGCGCCCTTGCGCGAACATCCAGAGGGCGAACTGGTACATAGGCCCGGAGACCAGGGCGTCGAGACTCAGGAAGTCGGTCGCCTCCGGGGCCGCGGGCCGGAACGGGCTCTCGGGGTGGTTGATCGCCACCGAGAAGTCGTAGATGTCCCGCAGGGTCGCCGGGTACGTCTTCGCGACCAGCTCGTCCCAGAGCTCGGCGCCGAGCAGGCCGAGGACCGGCACCCCCTCTTCGTCGATCCGCTTCGCGCCGAAGGAGATGGTCAGGGTCAGGGCCTTGTCGTTCTCCCGTGTCGCCTCGGTAATCATTCGGGAGAAGTCAACCGCCTTCACGATCCAGTCAAGGCTCTTGTAGTGTACGCTCATGGTTCTCTCCTTTTACCAGTCCGGAAGCATGATCGGTTGCCGGACAAGAGCCCTCATCGGGCGGTTGAAGTAGATCAGGAAGGGGAGCCCGTCGACGACGATGACGTCGGCGTCGTTCTGGTAGCTGGGGTAGGTCGAAGCGGTGTTCTGCCGCGGGCAGCTCCACATAGTCTCCCCAGTGATGTCGGAGACGAGGTCGTAGCTCATGTTCGGGGAGATGTCCGTAAACTGGTTGGGGTGCGAGATGCGGAGGTGCGCCGCCAGCTCGGGGACCGGCTTGGTCATTGCGTATTGGCAGTAGTCATACTTCGCGTTCATGCCGAGCGTGAGGTCCCCGTTGTCCTTGACGTCGAACTGGTTGCCCGTCGCGAAGTCGGCCAGGTTGAACTTATCCCAGCCCCCGTAGGGGTAGGTGTGCGTGTAGATGTAGGGCAGGTAGGCGAAGCCCGCTTCCCGGTTGAACGGGGAGAACTGGAAGGCGTAGCCGGTGGGGTGCGAGTAGTACCGGTAGTTCGTCTGGAACCCGGTGTTCAGCATGAGGTTCCACGTCCAGGCGGTCGAGAGCGGCGCCGCCCGGACGTCGGTCCAGTAGAAGTTGTTGTTGTAGCCATAGTAGAGCTTGTCGTTGAGGTTGAGCGCGTCGAGGTCGTGCTTGAGGGTGTAGGTCCCCGCCTGGCTGAAGGAGGCGGTGACGCGCAGGTCCCCCGAGGTGGTCCCCATGTAGACGACCGCGCCGACGACGTTCGACGGGAAGGCCGGGATCGTCACGTCGATCGAGCCCAGGCCACCCCCCCCGCTTACCGCCGCGGTCTGCTCGGCGGAGGCCAGCGTGAAGCCGTGCGCCGTCCGGGCCATGTTGCGCTTTGTGACCCAGGCGTAGGCGATGTAGTAGGTGCCGTCGGCCAGGTTGCCGCCGCTCGTCGCCGGGGTGCAGGTCGGCGCGGCCCCAGGGTCGGCCACGGTGGGCGAGGTGTCGTTGATCGTTTTCGGCGCGATCCGCCAGCGCTCGTCGCACCAGTTCGAGAGCCCGCTCATGTGCTGGGTGTTCGGCGTGACCGGGAGGTTCGTCTGGGCGGGGAGCGGCGCCCCTTGCGTCCACCCCTGCGCCATCTGTCCGTAGTTCGTCCCGTTGATGTTGACGAGCCCCTGGCCCCCGAAGGGGTAGATGTTGAGGGTCTGGGAGTTGCCCGCGTACTGGTTGACGAAGAAGCGCTGCCCGTTGGCGTCCTCGATCTCCTCGAACGTCTGGTTGCCGTTGAAGTAGGTCGGGTCGGGCGAGTAGATCGTCCAGCGGACCTGCATCGAGGCCGGATCGAAGACGAGCATCCCCCGATCCCGGTGGGTGCCGGCGATGAAGTAGTTCTTGGTCGTCTTGACCCAACAATAGGAGAGAGACTGGACGAGGAAACCAGACAGGTCGACGACCTGCGGCGGGAGCCGCTCGAACTCGCGGAAACTGGCAAGACTGAGGTTGAGCATGGGATCTCCTTTAGGCGTCGGTCAGGCTCGAGACGAAGGTGCGGAAGGCTTGGAACCGGATCGAGTCGCCGTTGCGCTCGGCGATGTAGTTGACGTCTGTGATGTTCAACGGGGACGTTGCGTGATTGGAGACCGTGACCGTCCCCGAGATCGGCTGGGAGCCCGTGGCGATCCCGCCGACCTGGTAGACCGGAAGCGCGTCAGAGCTGGACCCGAGTCCGTTCGGGTAGCTCTTGAGCTGCATGAGGATCGCCCGCAGGAGATGAGCAACGGCGCCCAAGTGCTCCCGGGGGGTCTTGACGTCTACTATTCCAGGCATCGGGGTCTCCTATCCAATAACGGGGGCCGGCAGGGGGCTCGCCGCGTAGAGCAGCGAGACGCGCCCGATCCGGAACTGGTTGGTCACAAGGGGGACGTTCTGGATGCCGACCCGGACCTGCTTGATGCGCTGGCGGCTGAACCCCGGGGGGATGAGGAACTTGATCTGGTCCCAGGTCCCCGCGAGGACCGGCATCTCCACGGTCGTCGAGCGCGTGTCGTCGGTGAAGACCAGCTCGCAGCCGAAGGTCATTGCCTGCTCGCTCCAGGCGGTGATCTCCACCGCGCCGAACTCGTGGACGTACTCGGAGCCAGCCGTGAACACCACCCGGCGGCGGGCGACCGCGGGCGAGGCCGGGGCGGTCACGTTCATCGGGCGCAGGGCTTCGAGCCCCACCGTCTGGGCGAAGGCCGCGTTCAACGGCGACTCGATCGACGCCAGGGTCTCGGAGAGGTAGAGGTCCTTGCGTCGCATGGTGCGCCGCACCACCTCGCGAAAGATCTCTGCCTGGTAGTTGTCGAGGTTCTCGGGCAGGGCGAAGTCCCCGGCATACGGCGCTCCGGTGCCCCAGGCGGCGCCGAAGGTGTCCTCGACAACCGGATCCACCGCAGGCCCGCCCATGCCCTCGATACTGAAGTCCCTCCAGAGAAGGCCGAGCATTAGAGGAACTCGATCAGGCGCCACTTGGCCGGGGCGCTGAACTGGAGGATCTTCGCCTTGGGCGACTGCGGGAGCGTGGCGACGATGACCTCCCGGGACGACCCCATCGTCACGGTCCCCAGGTTCGCGGTCGAGGGCCGCACGTCGACGTTCTTCGTTACCCCGTCAGGGGTGAAGGCCGGCATCGCCATTAGACCGCGACCTCCTTGATCGTCGCTCGCGTGACGCGGCGGGAGGTCTCGTCGCGGAAGTATTCGATCCGGTATTTCTTGTCCGGGTTGTCGAAGTTCGGCGCGTTGTCGTCGGTGACGAGCCGGATGTTGACCGCCTGGATCTCGGTCCCGTCGACGTTCCACTCGAAGGTCTTCTCGACGTTGGCTTCGGTGGGGACGAGGAGCAAACCGAGCTGCTGGATGACGGTCGCCTCGAAGGCGTCGAAGTCCACCCTGAACTCCCCGAGGCTCGCGGCAAGAGCGCTGACCTGGGTCCGGACGGTCGTCGGGAAGAAGACGACCTCGAAGATCTGCGTGTAGAACGCCCCAGTCGGGGAGTAGGCGTAGATAAAGAAGTTCTCGACCAGCGTCGGCAGGCTCGCCCCCGGAATGAGGAGGCAGGCCTCGCCGTAGGCCGAGACCGGGACCACCGAGTAGCCGGCGAGGCTCCAGGCCGGATAGTCCGGATGGAACGCCACGACCTCCAGGGCCTCCGGGTTGAGGGGGTTGTAGATGTAGGGACCGCCGGCGCCCCGGAGCGCGAGAGGGAGCAGAAGGTCGCCGCGAGCTTGTTCGATCCTGTCCATGAAGCTCTCCTATCTAGCCGCGAGGGAAGTGCGCCAAGATCTGGCGGGGGATGACCCCGTGGTGGCACATAGCGTTATGGAGGAGCGGAGTGGCCTGCGGCTCTCCGGGCATGATGTTCCAGGTGATGTGCTTCTCGGCGCAGCCGACGCCGTTGTTGCCGATGTGATACCACTCCGAGCCCGGGGTCTGGATCTTGTCCCACCCCTGGGGAGTCATGGCCGACCCCGCCCCGAAGTGGGCCGCGAACGGGACCGCGGTGCAGAGGTTGTCCTCGAGGAGGAAGTAGGGAACCCCACGGGGGCTCGCCTCCGAGAAGCCGCTGCCGTTGACGAAGTTGACGATCGAACGCATATCCGCGAGGGTGTTGTCGTAGACCGCCAGGTAGTGGTCGGTGTTCGCCTCGAGGAACGCGGCAGCGGCGGCAGCGTCGGCAAACTGGGTCCAGTCGATCGCCCCTTCCACCAGGGAGTGGGTGAAGGTCATGAACTTCGGCCACTCCGGGCAGTAGTAGTCCCAGCGATCCCCGACCCGGTGGATCCCGATGAAGTCCTTTCCGGAGTCCGAGTCGTTGCCGTGGATCCTCACCCGCGACTGGGGGAGCGCAGAGCCGGTGAAGACGATGTCGTAGAGGGCCTCGCGTCCCGCCGTGGGCTTGCGGAAGGTGTTGCCCGCGATCTCGAAGTTGGGCTCCATGCCCTTATTCAGATCGTCCTCGACGATCGCGATCGGGGCGAAGTGGGGGTCGTAGACGACGTTCCAGTAGGGGTTCTGCACATAGGCCGAGAAGTTGACCGCCCACTTCGGGTCGTCGGTGAAGCTCGGCATCCGGCGCCAAACGTCGTCGTCCCGGTTGATCGCCTGCGAGCCGATCGCAGAGAAGACCCCGCAGTCGGTGAAGGAGTTGCCGTTGATCCGGCAGTTGCGCTCGATGAGGTTCGAGCGCTTGGCCGCGATGATGAAGGTCCCCGCCGTTACCCGCGCCCCCGTGCTGTCAAGGACGTCGAGATCAATGTGCTCGGTGCGGATCCGCAAGCCCTCGAGGCAGTCCTCGATCTCGATGTCCCGCACCGTGAGCTTGTTGTCGATCTGTTGCACCGAGTCGCCATAGGCGGTGATGTCGCCGGCCCGGTAGAGCCCGGAGAACTTGATCTTCTCGATGATGACGGGCGCGTGCATGATGAGTTGCATGTTCATGCCGTCGTAGGCCCAAGCATTCGGGAGATCCGGCCACTCGTTGGAAACGTAGAAATGACCCATGAGCGACGGGAAATAGATATACATATTGGTCGAGACCGCGTTGTATGCCCAGTCCCGTTGCCGCTTGAAGTAAGCGAACCTGATATAGTTCAAGTGGCTCTTGTATGTAGTCCAGTCCTGGCTCGTATAGACCGCCCCGTTGTGGGAAGAAGCATCCCATCCGCCCGTGATGTTGAACGCGATGTTCTTGCCGGCGATCCTCATCGGGACGTCGAAGAAGATCCCGTCTGCCGTGCCGGCAAGCTGGATCAAGTCGTTGGGCTTGTGATGCCGGATCGCCAGCCGCAGGTCTTGATAGATCGCGTCGCTCTCCACGTCTGCCGGGGTGATGTAGACCGCGTCCAGCCAGGTCCGGTAGGTCCGGCCCCCGTCGCGGTTGTCGGTCATGACGTAGATCCGGACGTTGGTCTGCCCAGAGACGCTGAAGTAGGCGCTCGCGACCCCGTAGGTGACGGACCAGTCGGCGTTCCGCTTGGTCACGAGGTTCGAGCCGCGGATGATCGCCTGGTCACTGAAGAGCAGGTTCCCATCGGCGTCTTGGACGAAGATCCAAAACTTCAGGTCATTGTTGAGCCGCTTGTCGACGTGCTGTTTGGCGACCCGGAACTTCATGTAGTAGCGGGAGTCGGTCAGCGGCAGGGTCACGTCCCGATGCGCCGCCCAGTTCAGGGCGACCGAGTTGTGGGCGGCGCCGTCATAATTGACGCTTTGCACCGTCCCGCCCACGGCTTCCGAGTAGTCCGCGTCCTCGTAGAAGGTCCAATTCGCCACGTCCGGGGCGACCTGGTCGAACGGGAGGACGTTGTTGACGAAGGTGCGATCCGAGTTGACGCAAAAGGTCCTCTGCGCGGAGACGAGGAACGTGACCGAGGCCGTGTCGACCCCGCCGGCCCCGTCGTCGACCGTGACCGAGAAGGTGTAGGTCCCCGCCTGGGAGAGGACCGCCGACTGGTTCATGCCGGCGAAGGTGCCGTTGTTGACCCAGACCTGGGAGGTGGGGTTGCCGGGGTCGTCGGCCCAGGTGAAGGTCGGCTCCACCCCGCCGCCCCACGTCGAGCGGTTGCCCTTCAGCTCGAGGTGCATCCCCGTATAGACCTTGGTGTAGTTGACCGGGACGAAGGAGTCGATCCAGTAGATCCGGGCGACGACGACGTTGGTGCCTGCCGGCCCCCCGGTGTGCCCGACCGTGTTGCGGGCGCCGTCTGCATCGTTGTACGCGACGCCCGGGTTGCCGGCGTTGATGTAGGGCGAGCTCGGCAGAGGCCGGAAGCCGATGACGTCGTAGAACTGCGCGAGGTCGATCTCCTGGTTGTAAGCGGACATACCATCGCTAGAGCCCGAGTCGTAGTGCGTCGGGGCGACCCCGAGCCACTCCTTGAAGGTCGCCTTGCCCATCCCCACGAGGTCGACCAGTTGCGCGTTCGCCCGGTTGAAGAGCACCGGCTGGATCTTGTAGTGGATGATGTTGTTGGCGAAGCTCATGTAGTTCTCGTATTCGGGGTCGCTCCAGTTCTTCTCCTCCCCGTTGCCGTACCAGTTGCCGACCGTGAGCCCGCCCACCCCAAGTTGGCACTCGTTCTGCCTCCGGATGGTCGCCACCGGCCAGGTCCCGGTCGAGATGAGCTTGTCCTGGCGCGTGCCGTGGATCGTCTTGTTGGCGGGGTATGCGGTGTAGTCGTAGAGCTCGACGCCGTCGTCCGGGTAGAGATCCCCGAGGAGGTAGACCGGCGTCTGCATGTTGTCGTCGGTGGTGTTGTTCTCGACGATGAGGTTGCGGCGCCCCTCGCAGCGGAACTGCTTGATCGTGTAGGAGTCGTAGGGGAAGGACCCCATGACGACGTTGTTGGTGAAGTACATGGAGCCGACCCCGGCGTTGAACCGGACGACCGTGCAGTTGTCGCGGAAGGTGTTGCGCCGGACCTCGACGTGGGTGTCGTAAGAGTCCCAGTTGCCCGTATTCGGGTTCTTGTAGCAGGCCTCCCAGAAGGTGATGAACATGGTGTCGATCGGGGTCCCGTCGAGGTAGGCCCCGTCGATCTTCCAGTTCCCGAAGTTGTGCCAAGCCGACTTTCCGAAAAAGCCGCCCCAGTAGGGACCCATCCCCAGGTTATCGAGGTGCTGCGCGTCGGCCTCCCCGTAGAACTGGACGTAGTCGGCGCGACTCGGCATGGGGACCTTGAGTAGCTTCCAGTGGATGTTCGACCAGTAGGCGGGGTCGATGTAGCTCAAGGCCCCGTAGCTGCCGCCCCGCGGAATCATCGTGAAGTGTTCGGTGTAGTCCCAGAGGGGATCCTGGCGAACAATCGAGGCCGAGACCTCGTTGTCGAGGAAGACGTAGCGGTCGGTCACATAGGTCTTGACCAGCGAGAGCGCGAAGGCCGACCGGTGGCACTCGAAGGTGTTGAGGAGCCCTTTGATGTGGACCGAGGAGAAGTCCACGTCGTAGATCCGGAGGTGGGTGTTGAGCGGGGCCGGGTGGTGGTTGTAGCCGCAATACTTCACGGTCGACCAGTAGGTTTGCATGTTGCCGAGGTACTCGTCGAACGACCCCAGGTGCCAGGCCGAGTAGTCGGCGTCCTCGTTGCACCAAACCTTCGGGCGGTTGTCGACGTCACCGAAGACGTCCACGGTCGCGCCCGGGACGAAGAAGTGGAAGAACTTGGTGTCCTCGTACTCCCCCGGGGCGATGTGGACGTTGACCTTGTGCCCGTAGTAGCGGGAGATCAGGCCGGCCCGCTGGATCGCCTCGTAGGGGTTGTAGAGGGGGGTGAGCTGGGACCCCGTGGCGTTGAGCAGCGAGCGCTCTTCGGCCACGTCGTCGCAGTAGATGTCCGTGGTGTCGGCACCCGGGGAGATCGGAGCCCCGGTGAGGAAGTCGTAGCCGAGGTAGGAGTCGGCCTCCCAGAGGTTCCCGTAGCTGGGGACCCCGGCGTAGAGGTAGACCCCCACCGTGTCGAGGACGCAGGGCAGCGCGCCGACCGGGCGAGCGAAGCTGACCGCCCGGTGAGAGAAGCTGCCCTTGATGTAGAAGCCGTAGCGCTGCCAGAGACGGTTGCCCTTCCCCGGGCGCTGGAGCTCGATGAAGTTGTCGGTGAACTCAAAGGGCGAGAGCGCGCTCCCGAAGCGATAGTCGCCCCACCCCGCCGCGTCGTCGTAGGCAGTGCAGGTCAGGGCGTCCCCGTACCACTGATAGCCGTTGATCCGGACGCCCATGACCTGGAGGCCGTCGGGCCGGTAATACACCGCAGGATCCCAAGAGAGCCGGAAGGTGATGTAGCCCTTGTAGACCCCGTTCGCGTCCTGGGACCCGGTGAAGAGGTAGTTCGTCATGGTGAAAGGGTTCGCCATTGCTTAGATCCTCTCGAAGTAGAGGGACCGGAGCGCGAACTCGCCCCCGGACTCATAGATGGATCCGGTGATAATGAAGCCCCCGGCGCCGTTCTTCAGGGAGATCCGGACGCGGGCGCCGCCGCCGAGCTGGTGGTCAAGCGCACAGGCGGTATTGACCCCTACAATCGCTTGGCACCGGACCCACCCGTATTCAGTGTTCGCGGGGATCGTCCACGTCGCCCCCTCGCGATGCTGCCCGCGGATCCGGCGGGGGTAGTCGGCCTCGATGATGAGCGGGAGGGCCGAGGTGTTCTTGGCATAGGCCCACACTTCGTAGGCCCCGTCCGGTAGGTCCTGCGGCAGGTAGAAGCCCGGGGCGAGGTTGGGTTGCCCCTCATGGACGAGGCTCGCGCCGAGCACGGTCTTCTCGTCGGGCCAGAGGTTGCAGGGGTTGGTCGCGGCGATGTCGTGCGCCTTCAGGACCACCTCCCCCCAGTTGCGTTCCGCGCAGCTCAGGTCGATCGTGTTGTTGGGCCGGACGTAGCGCCAGATGTTGTTCTGCCCGACCAGCGCCCAGGGGAGCGACGAGGTATGGCGGGCGAAGCAGGGCTGCGCGTGGGGATGGACCTCCGCGTTCTCGAACCGGTGGCAGTAGTACATGGGAGCGGTCTTGCAGGCGTGGAAGGCCTCACTATGCAGCTTGTCCCAGTCGGGGCGCGGCCCCTTCCAGGCGTAGTAAGGCCGGTAGGCGAGGCCGTCGTTGAGGTTGAAGAACTTCTGGATGTCCTCGTCGTTGATGGTGAGGACCCCGGTTGTCGCGTCGTAGTCGAAGAACTCCTTTGCGGCCAAGAAGGCGCACTTGCGCCAGGGCTTGTACTCGCGGCACTCGGTGGGCTCCTTCATGCCGTCGCAGGAGATCCGCCGGATCGTACACATAGAGTCGGCGCGGACCTTGTCCTTGAGGGTCCCCCCCCCGTAGGTGGTGTTGGCGCGGTCGATGTAGCGGCAAATCGCGTGAGACTCGTCCGCGACCGTGTCAGGGAAGTCGCAGGTCAGGAGCATCCGGGGGAGCATCTGGGAGACGGGGACCTCGACCGCGACCTTCTCGCAGAACTTCCCGATCGACCCAGCCGCCCCGTAGGCCGAGAGCCGCACCGAGGTCGCTTCCGGCGGAACCGCGATCTGGGAGAGCCGCGGGGCGTCGTTGAAGCCCATGACCTCGAGGACCCGGTCCACCGAGGGGACCGCATAGGTGAAGTCGGCGAAGGACCAGGTCCAGAAGAAGTTGTTTGTCCATATGGTGTCGACGTAGGAGGTCGAGACCCCCGAGGTGTAGGCCCCGTCGTCGGGGTAGTCCCGGTTCGCCTGGTAGATGTAGGAGGAGGAGAAGTTCGGGATGGTCTGCGTGTACTGGAACCGGATCTCCCCGTCCCAGCCGGTGGGAAGCTGGAAGTCGAAGTGATGGTGGAGGGTGTAGATGTTCTTGGTGACGTCGATCCCCGGGCCGGTGACCTTCAGGAGGAGCTGGAAGCGCTCGATGCAGGGGACGAAGGTGTAGCCAGGTGCCGGGTCAGCCAGCCGCAGTTCGTCGAGGTGGGCGGCGAAGCCCTCCCGCAGCTCTGCCCCATAAATCGGGAAGCTGGTGTTCTTGCGGAAAAAGCCGGTGTCGTAGGGCGGGACAAAGGGACGCCGCACCACGAGCCGCGGGGGGATCTTGACGTCAACGTGCGCCCAGCCGTAGCTCGACCGGATCGTGGTGACGATGCCGTTGTTGGTCCCGTCGTCGAAGCCGTGAACGTACTTTCCCATCGCGTGAGCTCCTTACGCCGTCCGGGTCGGATCGACGGTCCCGTCGTGGAGGTCTTGGAAGTCCCATTGGTAGCGCACCGACCAGTCGAGCTTCTGCATCCCCCGGGGGAGCGGGTTGCCCTCTGCGTCAGTGCCCCCACCGGGGCCGGCGTATTTCGCGTCGGCGACGTAGATCTGGACCGAGCTGATGTTGCTGACGTGCTCCGGAACATAGTCGGCGACGTCCAAGGGAAGCGTCTCGTTGGCCGCGTAGCTGCCCGCATAGGAGAAGTCGTCTGAACTGACGACTCCGATCGGGGGGTTCGCCGTGGGGTCGTAACAGGCCAGGTAAACGGGGTTGAGCAGGAACGGGGTCGCGTTGAAACCATCCGCCCGAAAGCCGGCCTGCTTGCGCGTGTTGACCGCATAGTCCAGCCAGTAGACGTCCCAGGCGTAGAGGGGTCCGTTGGTCTCCATGATGCGGTAGAGCCAGAGCCCCGCCGGCCCGTTGACCTCGAGGGCCTGGTCCCATTCCGCCTTCGTCCAGGGCGTCCCGTCCGGCTTGTTGAGGGGGATGTCGTCCTTGTCGACCGGGGAGTAGAGGCGGTCCCAAATCACCCTCCAGTCCCCGTTCCAGTCCATGACGTAGGGGTAGGAGATCGTGACCCCGACGAAGAAGTTGACGAGGAGGATGACCGAGACCTTGTTACGGTCAAGGTCGAAGGCGCCCGAGCCCGAGAAGTGGCTGGTCGCCGTACCGAAGGGAAGGCCGATGTCGATTCCCCGACGCGTCGCCGTCTCATAGGCGGAGCCCGAGGTGAGGAAGTCGAGGAAGGTCCCAGACCCCCAGCCGCGTTCGTCGAGGAAGGCCTGCGCCCGCCCGAGCCAGTCCTCTTGCACACAGCCGACCCAGTTCGATTGCCCGAGCCAGTAGACCATCTGGTGGACAAAGCTCGCGTCGTTCGCGAACTGGTAGCCCCCGTGGCGGATGTTCTCGTGGTTGCCGACACTCATGAAGAAGGTCGAGAAGCTGGTCGCCAGGGTGCAGCATCGCTCGAGCGAGTTCCCCACCGGGTTCTCGACGTCGAACAGGTGCATGAAGTTGCCGAGGGCGATGAACTTGTTGACGTCCCCGAAGAAGGCGTCCCGGTTGGCCTGGGAGGGGTCGAGGTCCATCGCCTTGGTCGAGAAGGTGACGAACGGCTCGCCGTTGACGAGCAGCGTCTCGTCGGGGTGCGCGTCGTCGTCGGGGATCCCGATCCAGATGGTGTAGACGAAGGAGCACTCCAAGGGGTTCGCGGAGTTCGACTCGAAGATCCGCACCGGCCCGTTTACCCCCGCGTCGAGGGAGCTCCCCGGCAAGACGATGCGGTAGGCGGTCTGGGCGCCCGTGAAGTTGAAGGTGAGCGGCACCGGGCAGTCGGTCTGCTGCCCCGGGGCGCCGCGGTCGTGGATGAAGAACTGGAGAGGGACCAGGCTCGGGAAGCCGGGGTGGACGGGGATGTCCACCGGGTCGATCGCCAGCGGGAGGATGACGAGCTGGAAGCGCGCCGAGAGATCCAAGACCATCCAGTTATAAACCGCCCGGGGGCGCTTGTCCCACGGGTTGGTCCCGAGGAGCCCGCTCTTGGTCCGGTCGCCGTCTGCCGCAGAGCCGATCGGGATCGAGAAGGTCTTCGACTCCTGCATCTGGACCTGGGGGACCGCAACGGGCGAGATCCCGAAGTTGACCGAGGAGTAGTCGTCCCAGGAGTCGATCGTGAAGCTGCGGAAGGTCCCGACCTGCGCGGCGGCAAGGTTGATCTGGTAGCCGTCCGGCATTCCCGTAATGTCGCCGATCGCGCCTCGCAGCCGCACGGTGCCGCTGAACGCGGAGCCCCGGCTCGCCTGCGTGAGCAGGTCGAGGAGCGTGTTGTCGTCGCAGGGCGCCATCCGGGCCGGCACCGCGGTCGGGAGGTACTGGTCCCAGACGCGGAAGACCACCGGGCCGGTCCCCAGGGGGGAGAGGATCCGCTTGTCTTCGGTCTCGCGGAAGAAGACCGAGACCGAGCTGAAGACGTAGTCGCGGTAGCGATAGGTCTTGCCGTTGGCGATGTAGGTCTCCCAGCCGATCGCGGCTGGATTCGCGTCGAACGACCACTCGGTGACGTCGTCCGAGATCTTGTTGGTGATGATTTCCACTCCCGTGGGGTAGCCGACGTTGAGGTAGACGTCCGAGCGGTTGAGCGGCTCGTTCTCGGGGTGGAGGATCTCGAGGCGCACCGGTTCGGCGCCGCCGTTGAGGACGTGGACCCGCACGCGCCCGGTCGGGAAGCCCCAGATGTCGACCTCCGGTTCCCAGGGCTTGTCGAGGTCGATGACCAGGCAGTCGGAGGGGACGATGTAGCGCCGGAAGGTCTTGACGACCCGGGCCGTCTGGAGCTGGTAGGACAAGACGACCCCCAGCCCGTCCACGGCGGATAGGCCGAGCTCATACTCTCCGGGGTCGGTGGTGAAGAAGTTGTTGCCGTCGAGAGGCGTGACGAGCCCGGTGTTCTGATTGATGAGCGCGGCCCCGAAGGCTTCCGGATCGGTAACGTCGCTCCCCTGCGGGGCGAGGTTGAGCTTCTCGAGGCCGCTCGCTGCGGGGTTTGTGCTGGGACTTGCCTGGGGGATATTCAAGGCCGAGGGAGTCGCCCCAAGGCTTACGTCGGTCACTCCGGGGTTGAAGCCCATCGCGGCCTCCTTCTGTCAAGCCAGCAAAACTCTTTGCTGGTATTAGACCTCAAATGAACAGGCTCAGAAAGGGTAAACCTGTACCCCCTTGACGATGGTCAGCGAACCGTTGCTGGTGTCTCCTCCCCCCGCGCCTTCAGTGAAGACGATCCCGGTGTCCTCCGAGAAGGTCGCGACCTCGATGACGTCGACGCCGTAGTAGTATTCCGGAGCGACCTGGGCGGCGAGCGGGAGCCAGCGCAGGGCGCCCTTTGTGACCCCGGCGTAGTCGCAGAGAGTGAGCTGGTCGAGGGCGACGATGACGTCGTCCTGGGGGATGAAGCCCGAGATGATCGGGTTGGTCCCCACCCCTACGATCGCGCCCGCGAAGATGATCTCGTAGTCGTAGCGATAGCGGCGCAGGGTGGGGTTCCACTTCATCCCCTGGTCGTAGGGGGCGACCCCCACCGTCGCCCCGCCCAGCGGGTAGATGACGCATTTACCGAGGATGTTGTCGTAGAGGATGTAGGCCCGGTCGGTGGCCGTCGCCCCGTCAGCCAGGACCAGGGCCTTCGCCCGATAGTCGTAGTTCATCTAGGCGCTCCAGTAGAGGATGTTGGCGCCGATGTCGGCGACCTTCATCTGCTTGTCCGTTTCACAGAGCCGCGGCGTATGCAGCGCGAGCTCGATCATATGGGTCCGCGTGCAGAGGGACGGGACCATCGCTGCCGCGTAGCTCTTGCCGGTGAACGAGTTGACCTCCCCGATCGAGCCCCGCACGTCCCCGGCAAGGTCGGTGAGCTCGAGCAAGTTGACCTTCACCGTGGGGGAGAAGTAGCGCCGCTTGAGCCGGATGAACTGGTCGCTCGCGGGGTTGGTGTCCCAGGCCGGATCGGTCCAGGGGTCCAGGGTGCGCCACGGGGTGAACGTCCCGCCGGCCCCAGCGCCCGGGTAGTGGGCGATGATCTGATAGTGGGACGCGGCCCGCCCCATCCCGGCCTGGTCGTTGAAGGTCTGCTCAGGGACGCCGGGCACTCGGGGGATCCACCCCTCGTAGAGGGAGAAGTCGCCGCCCGGTTGCCCGAGGGTGTTCTTGGGGCGAGCGAGCAGCGCGCCCAGCGTCTCGACGACCTGGCCGGTCCCGTTGAGGACGTACCAACCGGGGTCGCACTGGTCCCAGCGCACGATGAAGAAGCCGGCGGGGAAGCCCCCGCCACACTGCCACTTGAGGATGTAACCGTTCGCCATTGTCTAGTTTCCCACGGGAGGGGTTCCGAGCTTGATGAGGGCGTAGGCGCTGGACGGCAGGGCGACGTTGATCCCGAGGATCTGCTCGATCTTGTCGAGGGCCTCCATGACCTGCTCGAGGTGGCGGGCGTCCCTGGCGTCGTCCCAGGGCTCCGGAAGCGTCGCCCCTGCCCCGTCGTACTTCGGGCGAAGCGTGCCGATCGGGACCGCCCACACGGTGAGGGTCAGGGTCGGGTCGATCATCGCCTTGACGACCGACTGGATCGCGTTGGTCTTTTGCTTGAGGTCGTCGACGTGCGAGACGTAGATCGCGTCCGACCGGACGCCGAGAGCGAGGGAGGGGTCCAGGGTGGTCTCGTTGCCCCGCGTCCATATCGGGAGGGGGTTCATGACGAGGGCCTGGTACAGGGAGCGGATCCGCACGCGCTGGGCGAGGACGATCTCGTCCCAGTTGGGGAGCTCGACCCCCGCGGCGTTGCACCCCAGCAAGAGGTCCCCCGTCTCGTAGCCTAAGAGGAGCGTGATCCCGTCGCTTGCGTACATTTTCTTCAGTGCCATCGGTTCCCCCTACCCCTGTTTGAAGCCGACCTTGATCCCGGCCATGACGCCGTTCGTTCCGATCTTCCAGACGAGGTTGTTGCCGCTATCATAGCGGGCGACCTCCCCGTTGTTCTTGACCTGGAAGTAGCCCCCGCCCGAGTCGTAGTAGCGAAAGCCCTTGGTGCTGACCTTCGAGTCGAACTCCGCGACGAGCGTGTTCGCCGAGAAGTATTGGAGCTTCCCGGTCGCGTCGTCGATCTGGAGCCGGGTGGTCGCGTCGTCCGGATCTTGGATCTTGTCGACGTTCCCGCCGCCGCCGACTCCCCCCGCGACCCACTGGATGACGCCGTCGACGATCCCCAGGGCATACTCGGTGCCGACTGCCTGGTTGGCGGGGCCGGCGAGCCTCCCGGTGGTCCCGTTGGCCTTGGCGTAGGCGATGGTGTTCTCGACGTTCGGCAGCGCCGAGAGGCCCCCGTAGATGGTCTTGACGACCGAGTCCTTCAGCCCCAGGGCGACGTTGCCGTTCTCGTCGATCCCCCACTTCCGGAGCCCGCTAGTCCAGCCCTCGACGTTCTGGATGTAGGCCCACTTGAAGGTTCGGTTCGAGGCGCCGAGCACCGTCTTCCCGCCATGCTGGTATCCCGCCATGTCGGCAAACGGGAGGACCTGGTCGTTGACGATGTCGACCGAGAGGTGCTCGACCGCGGGCATCCCCGGGGGCGCGTAGGTGAAGAGGACGCGCTTCGATGGGTCCACCGTGACGGCGGTCTCCCCCGAGAGGTCGGTGTAGGAGAGCTTGGAGGCCGTGACCGCTTGCGTCGAGATAGCGAGGATCTCGTCGCGCAACGTCCCGGTGACGCTGCCATCGGCCTCGATCGTCCAGGCAGAGGCCGGGGCGGAGGGGAGGCCGGTGAAGCCCCGCACGCCTTGGGTGTGGAGCATCGCCGTCAGGTAGTCGAACCAGCCTACGACGTAGGGGTTGCCGCCCCCGTCTGCGAAGTAGAAGAGCACCCCCGGGGTCGTCTCGCTTCCCCAGGTCCCGTCGTCTGGGACGTAGGCGCACTCGACCTTGATGGTCCCGTTGAAGGGGCCGAAGTCGGCCTCGCCCTCGATGAGAAGGTGGGTGAGCTCGAGCTGGATCTTGTCCTTGAGCGTGCCGGTGACCGAACCATCCGGGGCGACCGTCCAGTTGGTGGCGATGCCCTCGTTGGCCCCCGAGTTCGCGTAGGCGCGCAGGGTGCCGTCTGCGTCCCAGCGGAAGCGCGTCTTGCTGTTCGCTGCGAGGACCGCAACGGTGCCGTCGATGTGCTGCCCGTCGTCGTCGAACTGGCACTCGACGCTCATGTTGCCGACGCCGCCGTCGATCTTGGTCGGGTCCGTCAGGAAGTTCCAGGGGTAGCCGGCGAGCGCCGTGTTGGGGATCGACCCGGGCTTGGCATGGGAGCCGTCGAAGCTCTCGGCTTCGGTGCCCCGCTTCCCCCGCTGCCAGCGGTCGAGGAGGTCAATGCGCCAGTCCCGGTGGTTCTCGATCGGCTTGACGAAGTCCCCCTTCCGCAGGAGGGAGTTGAGCCGGTCCCCGGAGCTCACGGTGTAGGAGCACTTCAGCGCGACGGTCGCCCCGCCCGTGGGCAAGACGTCCACGCTGACCGCCCCCACCCCGACCTCCCAGGGCATCTTCTCGTGCTCGCCCGAAGCTGAGGTCGGGGACTGGATGACCTTCCGGCTCTCGCTCGAGGCGACCGGGCCGGCGAAGACGCCGAGCCACTTGGTGGCAAAGTTCAGCGCCGCCGCGGTGTCCCCGATATAGGGGACTTGCACGCGCTCCTCCCGGCGCCCGTAGGTGGAAACCGAGGCGAGGTTGGCGTAGGCGAACTGCTTGCGGTCAGAGTAGAAGCGGGCCTGCCCGTCTGCGTAGCCGGTGAGACCGGTCTGGTCGTTGAGCTCGGTGTAGCGCGCCCACTTCTGCGCGTCGGTCATGCCCGACTCGTCGACGTACTTCCGCGGGCGCCCCTCGATGATGAGGATGTTCTTGATGTTCTCGGTCGACTCCTCGGTCGGGGTGGGGACCCCCGGCTGCGACAAGCCGGTCAGGTAGATAACGCGCCGCCCGGAGGACGTCGTCTGGGAGACGTACCAGGTCTTTTGACAGGCTTGCGCGATGCTGGTCAGCGTGTCGCGCACGCTGCCCGAGATGTCGGCCTCGTCGGGGCGGATCCCGCTGGTGAGCGTAGGGTAGAGGCTCCCGGCGTCGATGGTCAGGCCGGCAGTCTGGACGAGCGGCTGGAGGTAGGCGAGGATCTGGACGACGTCGGTGACGCTTGTCGAGCCATAGCGCGCCGTCCCGTCCGAGTCGGTGCAGTTGTAGAGGCCGCGGAAGGGCATCCTCTCCAGCCGGCGTGAGAGCCCGGAGAGGATGATCTCGGTGCGATAGTTGTCGACCTGCTTCTTGGTGATGACCTCCCCGACCCAGTGGCTCCCCAAAGTCTGGATCGTACCCAAAGCGATCCCGCTCGCGACCGCGGTCGCAACGGTGTAGCTGGCCGTCCGAGGCCCGCCGAAGAGCTCGTAGTCGAACCGGATGTTGTGGGCGTCCGTTGCTGGGACGTAGCTCATATCCTCTCCCTCTCGCGTGCCCCCAGGAGGCCCCAGGAGGCCCAAGGCTGGACTTCCCCCCCCTCCCCCCTGCCCTTACCCCTACGCCGGGAGCCGGCGTAGCCTAATGGTCAAACGCTGCGACTTCTTCCCCGGCCTGTCCGAGTGGCTGAAGCTCTCGACGTAGCCGGTATAGGCCCCGATGGTCATGGTCGCCTGGGCGTCGAACGTCGCCCGGAGCGAGGTGAGCTGGCCCATCGTGTCGGAGTAGCTCGTCCCCGTGACCCAACCGCTCAGGGTGACGACGTCGCCCTTGAGAACCGAGCCCAGGTAGAGCGGGGTCGTGCGCCCCGGCAGGTTGTCGACGACGATGATCTCCCGCTGCGCTTCGACCTGGGCGTCAGTGATGACCGTACTCATGGTGCGCTCCTCTTACGGGACGAGCCGCCGGACCTCGCTCGCGATGAAGTCGGCCCACTGGTTGACGTCGGCCTGGAGCTTGGCGACGTGGATCTGGAAGTTCTGCGTCAAACTGCCGGCCACGGTTTCGAGCGCCTTGGCCGAGCGCTCGTTGACCTTGACGGTGTCGGTGACCGCCTGCGCCAGCCGCTCCATGCGGTCGAGGGCCTGGTCGTGGCGGGCCTTCTCGTTGGCGTCGAGGGTGTTGATCGCTTCGGCCAGCTTGAACTCGATCAGCTTCAGGTCGGTCGCCGCCCCGGCGAGCCCCTGGGTTGCCGTCCCGAGGGTCGTGATGGAGTCGGCGATCTTGACCGAGCCCTCCTGCATCGTGGTCCCCGAGGCGGCGAGCTGCCCCGCCGATCCCGAGAGCCCGGTGACGACGTCGGCGAGCGCTCCCTGGGAGGTCCCCAGCGCCTTCGCCGACTCAGTGACCTTGCCGGCCACGGCGTCAGTTGCCGCCGCCTTCTCCTTGAGGTCGTTCGCTGCGGTGACTGCCGCCGACTCGGCCCCCTTGGTGGTCCCCTGCATCTGGTCGAGGACCTTGTGCGCGTACTCCAGGGGGTCCTGAGTCGCCCCGAGCGCGGCGTTCAGGCGGGAGTTGACCTGCTCGTTCGCATCCTTGAGGACGTAGCCCACCTCGCGCCGGAAGACCCAGTCGGTGTCTTTGAAGCGGGCCTGGAGCTCGGTCTCGGTCTTGTAAATGTCTTGGATGTATTTCAGCGCGTTCTGGCGGGCCTCTCCCCGCTGTTTGTCGGTCAAGGTGGTATCCGAGGCGCGCTTCGTCTCGAGGTCGTACTGGGCGACCTGCTGGTCGATGAGCTGCCGGTAGGTGTCGATGAGCCCCATGAGGCGGGATTTCTTGTCGCCCGCGCTCTCCTGCTTGTTGAAGCCCTCCCAGGTATCCCCGAGCAGTTGGACCTTCGCCTGGAGGAGCCCCACGGCGCGAGTCTGCTCCTCGATCGGGCGGTTGTAGTCGATCTCCGCGATGACGTCTCGGAGCTCCTCTTGAAGCCGGCGCTTCTCGAAGGTGCCCTCCTCGAGGAGCGCGATCTCCTTGTTGAGGTACTCGCGCTTGCGGATGAGCGCGTTCGCATCGACCCGGCTCTCGTAGTCGAAGGTCGCGAGCTTCGCGGCCCGGATCTGGCGCTCCACCCCGAGGCGTTGCTGCATGAGCGCCTCGACCTTGTCCTCGTTCTTCCCCGCGAGCTGGATCTCTTCGTCCAGGCGCGCCTTCCATGCCTCGAGGTCCTTGAGGGAGTTGTTGGCGCGGTTCTGGACCCTGCGCGCCTGCGAGGCCCGGATCGCCTCGTCGGTGGCCTCCAGCGCCCGCTGAGTCGCTTCTTTCTCCCCCTCCCTGTACCAGACGTCGGCGTCGAGCTTCTCGCTCAGATAGGCCCGGTATTCGGCCAGAGAGACACGTCCCCGGGCGAGGTCGGTCTGGAAGGTCGACTCCCGCTCGGCCCGGATCCGCCCCTGGACGTCGGCCTCGAGGGAGACCAGGCGCTCGAGCTCTTCCGCCCGCAGGTTCGGGGAGGCCTTCTGGGTCTGGATGAGCTCGAGGTAGTTCTGGAGGGACTGCTTCCCGAAGCGCCGCTCGAGCTCGAAGGTGCGGCGGGCTTCGGTGCGCGCCCGCTCCTCTGCCTTCGCCTGCGCGTCGACGATCTTGTTGCGTAGGGCGATCTCTTCCGCCGAGTTGCCCCGGATCAGCTCGAGTTGCCCCTTCAGGCCCGAGGCGAGAGCGGACCAGGAGCCGCCCCCGAGGGCGATCTTGCGCTGCTCCAGGTCATACCAGTCGGCGAACTCTTTCTCCCGAAGCTGGGTCACTTCAGCGACCAGCTTCGCCTCCGCGAGGATCCGAGCGTCGCTGGTCGGGCCGGACAGGTTGACGAGCTCGCGCTGCCGGCGGGCGTACTCGTCAGCGCTCAGGTTGTGGGACTGGGCGAGCTCCCGGTTGCGGTCCATCGCCGCCTCGATCGCCTCGTTCCGGGCCTCGCGCACAGTGTCGATGACCTCGCGCTGGCCCCGCCCGCTCTTCTGCTCGGCCTTGAGGATCGCGTCGAGCCCCTTGGCGTACTCGGTCGGGTCGAGCATCCCTTCTGCAATGAGGCGCTTGTTCTCCGCGGCGACCTGGGCGTTGAAGGCCTTGCTCATATCGGCCATCCCGGCGTTCGCGAGCGCCCACTGCGCCTTGTATTCTTCGCCGAGCTTCTTGGCCTTGACCCGGGCGTCCTCGTTGTCGAAGAACGCGGCGTCGCCGTTGACGACCTTGAGCAGGTCGGCCTTGACCTTCTCGAGGTAGCCGACCCAAGCGGCCCCGGCGTTCTTGCCGGCCACGGTCGCGGCGGCGTGCGAGCTCTCGAGGAACTCGCCCAGGGCCTTCTCCGCTGCGGCCCGCGCCTCCGAGGAGGGGGCGAGCTCGATCTCGTTGCGGAGGTGCTTCTCCATGTAGGAAACGGCGTCGTCGGTGATCTTCTTCAGCGCCGCGGCGCTCGCCTGGCCGGCCTGCTCGACCGCCTTGGTCGGGTCAGCGGTTTCCTTGCTGGCCCCGAGCAGGACCTCGACGAGCCCCTTCCCCTGCGCCGCTTCGCGGATCCGGTTGAGCGCGGCCTGCGCCCCTTCGGACTTGGCGCGCATATTGTCGACCGCCTGCGCCGAGGCGGAGAGCTGCCCCTCGAGCTCCTCGAGCTCGTTCATCTTGCCGATCGGGGAGTAGCCGAGCAGGGTCGATTCGTAGGTGTCCTCGAAGCCCGCGATGTCGGCCTTCAGCGACGCGATCCGCGCCCGCATCTGGCTTTGGCTCTTCTCCTCCGCTGCCATCGCATCGTTCAAGGAGGCGATCATGGTCTCGCGCTTGAGGACGTAGAGGCGGGCCTCCTCCTCGATCGCCTTGCGCTTCTCTTCCTTGGCGCGCTTGACCGCTGCCGTGACGTTGTCGATCGCGGTCTCTTCGTTGGTGTAGGCCAGGTTGAGCCCGGGGATCGCCCGGTTGAGCTTCGAGACGATGTCGTTGAGCTCGGTCTCCTGCTGGACCGACCGCTCCTGCGCCTGGGCGAGGCTGACGAACCGATCCTTCAGGGAGTCGAGGCTCTTGGTGTCGGTCCCGAGCTGGTTCATGCGCTCGATCGCGCCGTAGGCCTCTTCCTCGAGCTTCGCGGCCTTGGCGGCGAGCTTGACGGTCGCGTCGCCGATGTCGTCGGCGGCGACCCCGAAGCTGGCGCCCCACTTGTTGACGGCGTTGTCGTCGGCGGTGATCGCCTTGTGGACGGCGTAGACCCCGGCGACCAGGGCGGTCAGTGCAGCGCCCACGGCGACGATCGGGCCGATGACGGCGCCCAGGCCGACTCCGAAAACGCCGATCCCAGCGACGAGCGCGCCGATCGCGGCGGAAGCGACGATCAAGCCGGCGGTGAGCCCGGTCCCTCCCACGAGGATCGCGAGGAGCGTCTTGGTCGTCGTCCCCAATTCGCGGATCCACTGGAGGAGGTCCTTGATCCACCCCGCGGCGTTCTGGACCGCCGGGGCGAAGGTCGATCCCATCTCCACCGAAAGCGAGCCCAGGGTCCCCTTGAGCTGCTTCATCGCCCCGTCGAAGGTGGCGAGGGCGTCGTCGGCCAGGCGCCGGACGATGCCGTCGTGCGTCTTGAGGATCTCGACCTGCTCTTTGATCTTGTCCGAGCCGATCCCCAGCGACGCGGCCAGCGCCCGGATGCCATCGGCGCCGGCCAGGGTGGCGAGCGTGTTGAGGCGCTCGGCCTCCCCCAACTTGGCGAGCTTGGTCTCCAGCTCGGCGATGATGTCGCCCCACTGCTTGATCGGCCCGGAGTTGTCGGCGCCCTCGCGGAACTTGATCCCGAGGCGGTTGATCGCCTCCTCTGCCTCCGCGGCGGGCTTGATAATCATCTGGGTCAGGGTCGCCTTGATCGACGTGCCCGCGTCGGAGGCGTTGATACCCACGTTTTTCATGTTCTGGACGGCGGCGACGAAGCTCTCGAGATCCTGCCCCGCGAGCTTGGCGACCGCGCCGCCTTGCGCGAAGGCCCGGACGAACTCGTTCGCCTTCATCGAGCTCATCGCGACCGAGTTCATGAGGACGTCGGTGACGTGCCCGACGTCGGTCGCCTGGAGCCCGAAGGCCTTCATCGCGACCGTAGAGACGTTGACCGAGTCCGAGAGGGAGATATGACCGGCTGCGGCCAGGGCCAGGACGGGCTCGACCGCGGCCATGCCTTCGGCTGCGGAGAGGCCCGCCGAGGCGAACTCGTAGAAGGTCCCGGCGATCTCCGAGCCCATGTAGCCGGTCGCCCCCGCAAGATCGAGGGCGGTCTTCTTCATGGTGTCGAGCTCGCGGGTCGTGGCCCCGGCGACCGAGGCCGTCTCCTGCATCTTCAGCTCGAAGTCGGAGAAGGCGTCCAGCGTCGCCTTGGCCCCCTTGGTCACGCCGTAGAACAGCGCCCCGGCGCCGATTGCCGTGCCGAGCTGCCCGATGGACCGGGCGAGGACCTGCGCCTTGTCCCCGAAGCCCTCGATGTCGGCCCCAGCCGCCCGCGCCTGCTGCCCGGACCTGTTGAAGTCGCCCCCCACGGCGTCGAGCATCCGCCGCAGGTCGGTCGCGGCCTTGCCCGCTTGCCGGAAGGGCAAGCTCATCTGGTCGATTGCCTGGATTAAGATCTGGACTTCGGCGCGGTCTGCCATGCTAGAACCTCACGACCTCGGAGTAGCGGGCGTAGGCAAACTGGTCAGCGCGTGCGTGCGCGTGAGCGCGCCCTTCCCGGTTGCGCTTGAGCGCACCGATGAGCCTCTCGACGTCGCGCCAACCCTTGATGTCCTCCATCGGGCCTCGTTGTTCCTCCGGTGTCGCTTTCAGCGTGTCGAGGATCCTCGCCACCTGGACGAGGTTCCGCTGGTCTGCCGTCCACTCGTGGACGGGCGCAGGGAAGATTCGGGCCGGGGCCTGCTCTGCACTCGACCAAACCCCGACCCAGGGCTCCTCCTGCGCGACTAGGACAAAAAATCGAGCGCCGCACCCTCCTTGAGCGCCTTCCAGGCTCCGTTGAGCTGCCGCATCTCGACGTCGTCGAGCTCCTCTTGCAGCGCCTCGACCGAGGTCCACAGGGGGACTTCGGTGACGGTGCCGTCCCCTGCCGTGACCAGTTCGCGAACCGCGAAGATGAGCTCCTGCTCGAGCTGGGCGACCCGGGCGTGATGCTCGATCGTCCCCTGCAAGAGGCGGCTCTTGAGGTCGATGACCGCCGCGACGTCGGCGATGAGCTTGACCTCCTCCGTAGTGCGGGACTTCGCCAGCTCCGAGGCCTTGGCGAGTTTCTCTTCGGGGGAGCACTCGCCGGCCAGGGCTTCGGGGATCTCGTCCCAGAGCTTGCGGATGATCGAGCGCTGGATCTCTTCGTCGAGCGCTTCGGTGGAGATGCCGGCGGCGAGCGCCTGCTTGGTGACGTGATGCTGGACGACCGCCTCGGAGATAAATCCCCCGGTCTCCATGAGCTCGTTGAAGGTCCGCTGGTAGGCGATCGCGCAGAGGCGGCGCTGCCCGACCGTGAGGGCCTTGAGCACGACCGGCTTGCCCCGGAAGGTGCCGTTGACCTTGCCGTCGAGGATCTCGTAGAGCTTCTTTTCGCGGTCTGCCCTGGTGGTCTTCTTCTTCGATGCCATGAGGTCTCCTCCTCGTGGTGGGGGTCGGGGGGCATAAAAGAACCCCGCCCGGAGCGGATCCGAGCGGGGTTCAATTCGTCAACTTTACCCCCGCGACTGCGGTCTATTTGTCTCCTAGTCTACGGGGTGACTCCTTTCTTGTCTACCCCCCCACTAAGCCGGGGTGTAGCAGGAGATGACGGTGACCTTGGAGGTCGTCGGGACCGCAGCGACCATCGTGACGGCAGACGCGGTCTCGGTGTAGTCGGTGGTGATGACCTTGAGAACATCGTCGACGAACACGAGCTGCGCGTACTTCGCCGCGACCTGGGTCATGTTCGAGGACGGGGTGACCACCTGAGACGGGGTGTTGGTGCCTGCTTCCTGCGTGATCTGGAGCGGCAGGGCGTACTTCACGACGCCGGTCCCCTCGAAGTCGAACTTCAGGGTCGCCTTCCCGTCCACGCTGGAGCTGTAGGGGTTGCCGACCACCTTACAGTTCTTCACCAGGTGGGAGCGGAAGAAGGCGTTGGTCTTCGTGTTCCGCACGTTGACGATGACGAAGAAGGCGTTGAACAGCGCCGGGTCAAAAGCCTTCGCGGTCGCGACGTCCTGGCGAGTCAGACAGGCCTCGATGAGGTTCGAGGCGTTCGGCAGGATGTCGAACGAGCCCTTCACGCCGTTGTAGGTGTCCTCGACCAGAACGGGGTCGACGAAGCCGAAGGCGTTGTGGGTCTCGGTGGAATACTGCGGCTCGTAGCCGAAGGACTGGACCCAGGCATCGTTCGCGCCGCCGGTCGCCAGTTCGGCCAGGTATGCTCCGGAGAGCAGGCTCATCAAGGAGCCTTGTCCCTTTTCCATACTCATCTTGTTTCTCCTTCGGGCTTGTGCCCGTCATGCCGCTTTGCCGTTTTGCTGGCTCGGCAGGCGCAGCTACACCTTGAACTTGTTGACGTGCCCACACGGGCAGGCCCACTCGAAGGCCTTGGTCGGCGGGGTCGCCATATGCGCCGGCTTGTCGCAGGCGCCACAGTCGGCAAACCAGCCGGCGGGCTTCTTGGGGGCCGGACTTCCAGCGGTCACTAAGGGCTTGCGGGTTCCAAACTTCTGCATGTTCATGGGTTACCCCTCTAGGAAGTAGGCGATAGTGACCGGGACCGCGACGTATGCCGCAGGCCGGTTGCGGTCGCCGTCCCCTTGGAGCGGCAAGATGTCGAAACCGTCGATCATGCCCGAGCTCGCCCCCGCTTCATCTGGCGTCTTTTCCACTGCCCCGAGAAGGTGCCTGAGCTCGTGCGCCAGGATCTCCCCGAGGCTTACGATGCGCTTCGAGCAGCGCTCTACGCTGTTGTCGAGCACGCCACCGATGAAACGGAACTCGCGCCGGATCTTGGTCCCGGCGAACATCTCCCGCCGCTCCTTCTCGTCACCGGTCGAGATGATGACGAAGGGGTGGAGGGAGAGCGGGATCTGCTTCGACTTCCAGTGCTCGTTGCCGAGGATCGCAGCGAACGCCCCGGTGGTCCCGGGCTCGTCGGCCTTGAGCGCCAAGGCAAAGCGCTTGAGGTAGTCCGAAGCCTCGATCCCTTCCTTGAGGTAGTCGAGGAGCTCGGTTACGCTCTCCACCTACCACCTCTCGATCGTGACGTTGAGCCCGTAGACGGATCCGCCCGTCCGTTCCACTGGCGCCGCGTCGACGTACCGATTCAACTTGCCGACCCCATCGTTCCAGATCCCCTTGTAGTGGCGGGCCTTGACGTCGAAGGCGTCGTCCTTCTCCCGCGTCTCCAAGATGCAGCGCTGCCACGAGGCGTAGGCGACCGAGAGGTCCTTGAGGACGCTCGCGTCGTCGATGGTCTCCGGGTTGACGCCCGCGGCCTTGAGCTCCATGAGGAGCTCGCGCTCGGCCTTCTTGTGATCCTCTTCCTGCGTGACCCCGGCCAAGATGGGGTCTTTGACGTCGGCCTTGGTCGAGAACTGAGCCATCTCGCCTCCTTACGGGAGGACCTGCTCAATGGTGAGGTCGATCGCGGCCTCGATGGTCGAGCGGGCGAGCGCCTCGTGGGTTTCCAGCGTCGGCCAGAGGAAGGCGTGCTTGCCCCCGTTGCCGAGCTCGACGAACTTGCCGTAGTCCTGCCCCGGCCAGAGGACCATCTCCAGCTTGCCCGGGTCGACCTCGAACTGGACCGACTTGCGGAGCAGGCCCGTCCGGTCGGTGAAGAACTTGTTCGGCTCCTCGACGATCGCGGCGCGCATCGTCGCCCCGATGAAGTCGAGCGCTTGGACGATGTTCTCGCGTGCCTGCCCCGGGAAGTGGACGACCAGGTCGGTCGCGAGATCCATGCCATCGGCGTTGAGCGTGAACATCGGGCTCCTTCAAAGGGTGGAGGGGGCCCCGCCACGAGGACGCGGGAGGAGGCGCGCCCTTACTTGAGCGACGGGGTCCCCATAGCCCCTATTTCGACACTTTCAGCCGCCCCGCGGCCTTCGCCTTGGGGGTGGGCGGAATCTTCGCTTCCGGGGCCTCCTGGGACTTCTGGGAGGCCTTCTCCACTACCTGCACCCCGGCTTCCGGATCCGTGGCCGGCGCGCTGGGCGGTTCGACCGGATCCGGCGCCAGGACCGGGGCCGGCTCCCCCTCCGTTGCGGGGTAGGCGACCGTCTTGGTCTTGCCCTCGATGAGGTGCTCCCACGGCAGGCCGGCGAAGATCTCGGCGACGGTCCACTGGGCGTAGGCGAGCTCGTGCGCCCACTGCTGGCGGTCTGGCATCGGCGGATTCTCGACCGCGGCCAGAGAGCCGCCCGCGACCGGGCTTGCCATCGACTCTCCCAGGGAGATCGCCGGGACGCCCGCGATGATCGCGTCGACCATCGAGTTCGAGGTGTAGCCCACCACACACCAGGCGCCCGCCAGGTCCTCCTCGAGGGGGGCGTAGGAGATCGTGTCGAAGCTCGCCCCGACCTTCGTCTCGACGTTGCTCGGATCCAGCGGATGGGGGCGGAAGACGATCTTCCGGTCGGTGAGCTTGCGGAGCTCGTCCATCGTCTCTCGCGCCCACCGATGGGCGTCGATGCCCCCCAGGTTCACGTCGCCGGGGACCTGCCCGCAGACGAGGACGTGCTCGCCCTCCTTGCGCCACTCGGCCAGGGTGACGCCCAGCGCTTCCCAGCGGTCCCCCGGGGCGAGGCGGTTGCGGTAGTGCGCCTTGGCATTGATCCCGCCCACCCCGACCGCCCAGTGGTCCTTCACGGTCTCCCCGCGCTTGACGTAGCCCATCTCGACGACGATCGGGATCCCGTCGTTCGCGAGCTGGTCCGCGATCAGCTCGGGGTTGTGACCGGCCATGCCGTGGCACACGGTCGCCAGGGCCTTCTCGTAGTTGCCAGGACCGTAGACCGAGGGGTTGCGGAAGGCCGCGGCGATCCCTCGAGCATCGAGGGCCGACTTCCAAGCCTGCGCGATCGCCGAAGAGATGCTCCTGCTGCCGTGGTCGTAGATCAGAACGCGGGTGCTCATGGATTCCTCCTCCTCGCTGCCCATGCCGAAACGATGGGGTACTCGGTAAACTCCCGCCCTTTGTAGCGGGGGTGCGGTTCGTAGTGCTCTCCCCCGGACCAGGCGATCCAGTGGGAGTTCATGGGCCACTGGGGGACGGCCACCGAAAGCAGCGCCGCTGGCTCTTGCGGGTAGTCCTCGGTGGTGATCTCGACGAGCTCGATCCCCCGGGAGGCAAGAAATCCCCTTGCCTCCTCGAGGATGAAGCCCATCCTCCCGTCGGGGTGGGTCGAGCCTTGCACGAACATCGACCCATCGTGGCAGGCGTACTCGATGAAGGACTCCAGGTTCTCATCCCCGGCGATATGGGCCGCGCTCATCGCGAGGCAGCTCCAGTTGTCGGTCTGAGAGTAGGGCTTCACGGGGCCTCCTTGGGGGGTGGGGGGGGGAGAGCAGGCGCCCTCCCCCCTCACGAGTTGCGCGACTACTGGGTGACGAGCAGCACGCCAGCGCGGGACTTGTTGTTCGAGGCCGAACTGTCCCAGTTGGTCGAGGTGCCGATCGCCGCGTCGGCGGGGTTCGCACCGCCGTTGGTCACGTCCCAAGCGAAGCCCGTGATGCCCACGTTGAAGGCGTACTCGCCCTGGATCCGCATGACGAGGTTTTCCTTACCGGTGATGAGCTGGGAGACGATCTCCTGGGCTTCGGACTGCTTCACGTTGACCGCACCAGGCACCAGGCACAGGGTGTTGTAGGTGTCGGTCGCGGAGCCGTTGGCGTCCCACAGGCCGGGGGCGTCGGTCACGACGACCGGCTTGCCGAAGGTCGCCACGGTGCCGGCGTACACGGTCGCGGAGGCCACCTCGTAGAGCTTGTCGGCGATCTGCTGGCCGATCAGGTCGAAGTAGGCCTTGGAGTGCATGACCCAGCACGCCAGGGCGTTCGCGGCGTCCCCGCGCTTCGCCATTGCCTGGTTCATCGCGGTGTGGGTGATGGTGCCCAAGCTGCCGTCGTGCTTGAGGGCGGCGACGCCCTTCAGGGCCGCAACGGCGGCGGTGATCGCAGTATTGACGTAGTCCAGGGCAACCGCCTTGCCGATCTGCTTGCCGAGCTGGAAACTCATGGTGCTCGGGTCCTCGCCCAGCTTCCGCCAGGCGTCGAGGGTCTGAGCAACCGGGCCGATCTTGCGGTTGACCTTCACCGAAACGTGCTCGCCCATCGTCATAGCGATGTCGGTCGCGTCGGTGGTCGCGGTGGTGTCTCGCCGGCTCACGAGCCCCGCGATGGACTTGATGAAGCTCTCCTTCTCGTAGTCTCCCTTGAGACGGGTGGGGGTCAGGATGAGGGAGTTGTTGGAGGCCGCGTTGAAGGCGTTCGCCTCCTGCTCGATGACCTCACTCATGCCGCCGAAGAACTCTTCCTGATAGATCTGGAAGTCGGACGTCTTACCGATAGCCATTGTGATTCTCCCTGGGCTGGAGCCCGTGAAGTGGTTGCGCCGCTACTACGCCGCCGCCCCCGGGGGGAGCTCGAGGTAGGCGCTCACGCCCTTCTCTCGGATGAACGCGGCCTTCGCGGTGTCGTCTTTGAGGTCTGCTTTGGTCCTGATGCTGCCGTTGCCCGCCGGGGCAGAGCCTCCCGACCCAGCGCCTCCCGACCGTCCGGCCTTGAGGAAGTGGGTGTTGGTCTCGAAGAAGGCGTCGACGTACTCCTTCGGCGAGAGGGGTTGCATCTGCCCGTTCAGTGCGGGCGCCCCGTGGTCGTCGACTACGATGACCTCCCCGGTCTCGTTCAGCTTGAAGCGGTCCCGCACCAGGGCGGCGACCTGCTTCGCGTTGACAACGTCGGGCCGGGAAGTCAGAGAGAGGACCGTGTTGTTGATCCGTTCGGAGGTGAAGAGACCGTTCGCGGCCTCGAGCTTGCCCTCGAGATCGGTGATCTTGGCCTTGAACTTCTTCTCGGTCTCCTCGAGGAGCTCTTTGTACTTACCCTCCTTGGCGAGCTGCTCATTGCGCGACTGTTCAGCAAGGGCTTCCTGCTCTCGCGCCTTGCGGATGATCTCGGCGATCTCGTCGGGCTTCAGACCCCCGAGCGAGTCGCGCAGTGCCTCGAACTGCTCGCGCCACTTCTTCGCCTCTTCGCGAGTCTGCTTGAGCACTTCGTTCGCGGGGTTCTGGTCGCCTTCCTTGACCTCATCGGCCTTGGCGGGATCGAACCCTTCCAGCTTGACCTCCGCGCCCTGCTTGCCGTCCGAGTCGACCTCGAAGGTCCTCCCCGTGGCGGCATCGAGCAGGTAGAGCTTCCCGTTGAAGCGGATCTTCTTCATGGTTCCCTCGTCTTCTCACGGTCCCATCCGGCGACCGAGAGTGCTCGCCATCCGGTCGAGCGTTTCGGTGGTCGGGGGGGGGCGCCGTCCGGCCGCGGTCCCCCGAGCGTCGCTTCCCGTAGAGGGCGGTCCACGGGGCTCGGCTCGTATAGTTTCCTGGCTTGCTGGCTTGCTGTCAAGACGGCAAGTTCCACCCTTTGAGGGGTAGGGCACGGGGGAGGATCCAAGCGCCTCCCCAGTGCCCTCCCAGGGCGTCAGACGGGGGGTTTATGCGTGGGAACGAACGAGGGCGATGAACTCACGTCGGGAGATGACTCCCAGGTTCTCGAGGGCCTGTCCACAAGAGCGTACCGCGGCGAGGTTCGCCTCCTTGTAGCGGCGGGCCGGGATCGGGCGAACCGTGCGCCCACAGGAGTCGGCAAACATGGGATGACCGGCGCGCCCATGCTTGGCCTGGGAGAAGCCCAGCTCGGCCAGCGCTCGATGCAGCGCCCGGGTCGGGACGGCGGAAAGCGACGATCTCTTACCCATGAGCGGCCTCCTCCATGATCCGGGCGGCTTCCAAGTAGGCGCCCTTAAGGGACGGGAAGACGGTCTTGCCCTCGGTCGACCAGGGCTCCCCGGGGTCTCGCGTGGCGACGATGTAGCCGGGGCGGAACGGCGCCCCCTCCTCTTCTGCGGTTGCGGCGGGCAGGACGGCGATCTCGGGCATTGGACTCCTCTCCTTGGTGTCGGCTTGGGGCCGGGGTGCCATTATACCCCCTCGGTGGGTGGCGTGAGAGTGGGTTTTGTGTCGTTTTCGCTCATGAGCGGCCCCCGTGTCTCCGGGTCTCTCAGGATACGAACCTCGCGCAGGGCGCGAGCCAGGGTCTCGCCATAGCGGCAGGCGATCCATGCCGCCCGGGCCGGGTTGCGGCGCGGTCCGGCGCAGCGAGCGAGCCAGGCGGCGATCTGCATCCGTTCCCAGGCGGTGAACTTGGCGATGAAGAGCGCGTTGCGGTGGCGCTCCAGCTCCTCGAGATACTTGTGCATGGTTTCCTCCTCCTCAGTTCGGGCAGACGTCGCCCAGCTCGGCGCACAGGGCACAGTTGCGCTTGTTCTCGGGGATCGGGCAGGACTGGCAGACCTCGTCGACGTCTTGACTGAGAAGGACGTCGATCTGGTCGGGGTGGGTGTAGATCTCTCCGGTCATGGTGGGCTCCTCTACAGGACGAACAGGGCGTCGGGAGCGGTATGCTCCCTGGTCGTAACGGTCAAACCTTCGGCCTCGAGCGCCTGGCGAACCGCGGCGGGGGCGTAGGCGCAGTTGGCAAGAACGCCCACCAGGCCGGGGCGGATCTTGAAGATCGTGACGCCTTCGCGAGTGATGCCCTTGCGGGGCTCGATCTTCATGGTCTCGATGCCGTGCTTCTTGAGGCTGGCGACGATCTTCTGCGTGCTGGCTTTCATGGGGCTCTCCTTGGGTTGCCTTGCTGCCTTGTCTCCCTTATACCCTCCCATTGGGTGGTCGTCAATAGGAGAAGATGGGAAAAGTGAAAAAAAGAGGCGACCCGGAGATGAGTCGCCTCGAAGCGTGGCCGGCGGGGAGTTGCCCTAGCGCCCTCCCCTCCCCCCGATCCGGGCGGCGATCCTCTCCAGCTCCTCGGCGCGGCGGGCGGCATTGCGTCCGGCGGTCTCGGTCCCCAGCGCCAGGGTCGCCCGGATCGTCAGGGCAACGTGCCTTACCTCGCGGGCGCAGCCGGCGCAGCGGGGCTCGGTGGTCGGCGTGATCCAGGCGACGCCCTCCCCTTCTCGGAGCAGCTCGACGCGGCGGGAGATGTCGGCGAGCTCCTGCGCGAGAGACGCAAGCCCTACCCTCTCGACGACGCCGGTCAGCTCGTCCAGCTCCCGGGAGATCCGGTCCAGCGCCCCCTTCACTGGACGCCCGCGGCGACGTAGCCCTGCTCGCCCTTCTTGGCCTTGGTGCCGGGAATGCGCTCGCCACAGTAGCAACCGAGCTTCCGGGTGCGCGCCTGCCAGCCAGCCGAGCAGGCTCCCTCGGGGTCGTGCTCTCGGAACTTCGGCCCCCGCTTGCAGTCGAGGCAGGCGACGTATCGACTCTCAGGAACGGGCATGGGTTCCTCCTTCCTCGGGGACGCGCAGCGAGGCGAGCTGCTCCTTGGTGATCTCAATGACCACCGGCTCCCGACTGGGAGCGTAGGCGGCGGCGCGGTGCTCCGCGGCCTCGCGGGCGGCGAAGAGCTGGCGAGTCGCCAGGACGTAGCCGCCCTTCTCCCCGGTCTCGGGGTTGGAGTCCATGCGGGAGGCGATGATGTAGCAGGACTGGCTCATGGTTCTCCTCTCTGTGCGCCGTGGCGCTGTTGGCTGGCCGAGGTCAACGGGGTATCGGAAACGAGGCGGCTCTTGAAGCCGAAGGGGAACGTGAGCCCCTGCTCCTTGAGGACGAAGAGGTGGTACTGGTTGGCGACGTCCACCAGCCGGGACTCTGCGGGGTAGAGCTCGACGGCCTCGAACTCGGGACCCACGATCCGGTTCTTGATCTCCTGTAGATCGCGCCAGTCGTGGATGGGGTGCTTGTCGCGGCGCTTGATGGAAAGGTGCCACATTGCCGGCCACTCGGGCGAGGCCTCGGCGTCGTAGACGGCGACCTGGTAGGTGTCGGAGATCCAGACCCCCTTCGCCTTGGACTTCTCGATGGTGTCCTCGACCTGGGAGGGGTCCAGACGGCCCGCCTTGACGTGTTCGGTCACGATCGACCGGATCTGGTCCTCCCCTACCTCCCCAGGCACAAAGTCGAACCTGCGGGCTCTGCGGGCTTCCTTGTCGGCCTTCCTGCTCATGGGAGCTTCCTCCAAGTGTGGTAGTCGGGCTTGAGCCTGGCGGCGCGTGCCCGGGCCAGGCAGTCGCGGATCGCGATCCCCCGGTCCCCTGTCCGGTAGTGCCGGCAAGCGGCGTTCAGGAACAGTGCGGCGAGGGCGAAGCGTCCCTGCTCCCGGGTCCTCATGAAGTAGTCGACTTGGGCGGTGCATCTCATCTTGGCCTCCTAATAGGCTCCCCAGTCTTTCCGGTCAGTCTCGGAGCGGTAGCCCTTGAGGTAGGCGGCGATCTGCGCCGGGGTCATGCCGGGGCGCTCGACGCGGCCTTCCTGGGCGTCGTAGTAGTGCGGCGCGGGGCTGCGCCAGTAGTAGGCGTCAGCGCGCCCCCGGTCCTCCGGAGAACCGTGGGAGGGAAGGGGGAGGGCGGGGGAGGGCGCCGGCTCGGGCTCGGGCTCGGAGTTGTGGATCAAGACGAAAGTGAAGCTCATCGGGC
>JARGFU010000025.1 GCA_029210625.1 Deltaproteobacteria bacterium
GCTGCCGCGGGGGCCGGCGCTGCCGCGGGGGCCGGAGCCGCCGCGGGGGCCGGGGCCGCCGCGGGGGTCGGAGCCGCCGCCGGGGCCTCTGCGGCCGGGGCGTCGCCCTTCCCCAGGTCGTGGACGTGGAACACCATCCGGGTACCCCCGACGGTGATCTCGTCCCCCTCCTTCAGGAGGGACTTGTTGATCCGCTCACCGTTGACCAGGGTCCCCACGGCCGAGCCCATGTCGATGATGGAGATCTCGCCCACGGCGTTGACCTCGATCACCGAGTGGATCCGGGAGACCTTCTCGTCGTCGAGGCGGAGGTGCGCCGAGGAGAGGCGCCCCACCTTGATGATGTCCCGGTGGAACTCCCGGGTCTCGGCGAGCGTGCTGCCCTGGTAGATTTCGAGAGATAGGTGCGCTGGCATCGTCTTGCCGCTCCCGCCGTGGGCTGTCGATTCCTTTGAGTTGGGCTTCCCTTACGTCTCTATCCGACCCCGGAGAGGGCCGCGAGTTCCCGCCTCGCGGCCTTTCGGGGGCCGGCCTCGCTAGAGCTCGCCCACCGACTGCAGGACCTTGTCCCGGAAATGCTCCCGGATCTTGATGAGGTTGGAGTGCCTCACCTTCTTCCGGGCCTCGACGTACTCCCCGTCGGGGCGGGTGAGATCGCCCGAGACCGTGTCCTCGTCGAAGCTGTATTCGGTCTTCTTCTTGTAGGAGACGTCCTGTGCCGCCGCGCCGGCCGGCCAGACCAGGAGGAGCCCACCCAGGATCAGGGCCGCCAGGCCCAGAAGCCCGAACTTCCTTCTCATTCCGCCCATCTGGCTCACTCCTTCACGCTGACGTTCCAGGGGCCCTGGCGCCGGCAGCCGCCGGCACGATCGGGCCATCGGGAAAAGTCTAGCACAGGCCGTGCCGGGGCGCCCAAACTGGCTCGTCGTCCAACCGCCTGGAATTCCGGGAGGTTCAACCCTCAGCGGGGGGATCCTCCGGCGGGGTGTCACCCTCGGCCGGGGCCTCCGGGGTCTCCTCCCCCGGGCTGCCCTCCGCGGCCTCAACCTCGGCGGGCGCCCCCTCGGCCGGCTCGCCGGCGGCCTCGCGAGCCGCGGCCTCCTCGGCGGCCTTTCGGGCAGCCTCTTCTTCCTGCCGCTTCATCTCCTCCTCCTGCCGCCGCATCTCCTCCTCCATGCGGGCGGCCTCGGCCTCCATGCGGGCGGCCTCCTCCTGGACCTTGATGGTCTCCTCGGCCTCCTGGATGAGCTTGCGGGCGAGGTGGTTCGGCGGCGCGTCCCGCTCGATGGCGAGGTACTTCTGAGCGTGCTCGATGGCCGGCTTCGGCTCCTGGCGGACCCGCTGGTAGACGACGGCCATCCCCAGGTGGGCATCGGCCATCCGCGGCGCGATCTGCAGGGCCTTCTCGTAGGAGGCCAGGGCCTCGTCGGGGTTGCCCTGGGCACGGCGGGCCACGCCCTGCAGCACCCAGGCGGCGGCGTTCTCGGGCTCGGCCTCGAGGATCGGTGCCAGGTGCTGCTGCACGGCAGCCCAGTCCTGGTGCGCCCGGGCCAGCTCCAGCAGCGCCAGATGAGCGTCCAGGCGCTGCGGATCCAGCTCCAGCACCTTGGCGAGGTGGCGCCGCGCCGAGGCCTCCTTCTTCTGGAGGAGGTCCGCCCAGGCCATCCCGAAGTGCAGGTCGGGATCGTCGGGGGTGAGCTTCATCGCCTTGAGGGCCAGCAGCCGGGCCATGTCGGGGTTCTCGCGATCGAGCTCGATCTTCATGAGCACCACGTAGGCCTGGGCGGTGTCGGACTCGCGCTCGAGGGCGGCGCGCGCCAGGGACTCGGCCCGGTCGTTGTCACCCCGGGTGCGGATCACCTCGGCCAGCCGCGCCCGGGCGGCCGCGTCCTCGGGATAGACCCGCAGGACCTGCTGGTAGATCTTGGCCGCCTGCTCGGGGTTGCCGCGCTTCTCCTGGATCACCGCCAGGTTCTGGGCGGACTGCCGCAGGGAGGGCTTCACCCGCAGGGCCTGGCGGTAGGCCTTCTCGGCCTCGTCGAGGCGGCCGAGGCGCTCGAGGATCACGCCGTGGTTGTGGTGGACCTCGCCGATGTCGGGCGCGTCGCGGACCACCCGGGACCACTTGCTGTCGAGGGCCTGGAGGTCCTCGACCTTGGCCTCGCGCTGCTCGGTGATGGCCCGGACCCCGTCCTCGAAGGCGCGCTTCTGATCGGCCTCGATCTTGGCCGGATCGACCGCGCCCTTGCCGGGGCGGGAGAGGTTGGTGGGATCGTCGCCCTTGGTCTGGGCGCCGGGGCAGGCGCCGAGCAGCAGGGCGAGGGGGAGGACGATGAGCTCGAGCTTCCTCATGGCAGCAGGTCCTCGTCTTCCTCGGGGTCGGAGTAGATCTCGTCGAGGCTCTTCTTGCCCCGGGGCTTCGGGGTGTCCTCCGGGCCGGCCCCGGCCACCTCCTCGGGAGCGCGGGCCGGCACCTCCTCGCCGGGAAGATCACCGGCGATGTCGGAGTCCGGCCGCTCGGCCTGCCCCTCCGGCTCGGGCGCGGGGATGGGCTGGATGGCCTCCACGTAGCCCTCCCCCGTCGCGTGGACGACCGGCTTCACGGTGACGGGGGGCGCCTTCTCGACGATCAGGGGCCACTGGTCCGGCCGCAGCTTGCGCAGCTGCTTGAGGGCCCGGCGAGAGCAGGCGTTGTAGATGTGCAGCTCGTGGCTCTTCTGCACCGCGGTGGAGAAGGCCTCGATCGCCTTGTCCTCGATGGGGAGCATCTCCTGGGCCAGGTTGTCCCGGAACTGCAGCTCCTGCCCCTCGTCCTGGAGGTAGGGCGGGGCCGGGGCCTTCTTGAGGACCTGCACGTAGTCGAGGTAGACGAGGCCGATCTTCTCGAGGGCGCAGAGCGCGGGCTCGCCCTGCTTGTACTTCACGATCTTGGTGTAGGCCTCGACCACCTTCTTGAGCTCGTCGGCCTTCGCCGAGGCCGACTTCTTGAAGGCCGCGTCGGACTTCGACACGCCGGCCTTGAGCGCCTCGGCGGTGTCCTTGATCCGCTTCTTCAGCCGGACGACGTCCCGCTCGGTGCGCAGCTTCGCGGCGAGCTTCTGGAGGTTCTCCTCGGCGATGAAGGCGAAGAGCTCCTTGGGGGTCTGCTTCTCGGTCCAGGGGTAGACCAGCTTGGCCTTGTCGTAGTCCTCCCGGACCCGCTTCAGGTCCATCAGCTCGACGGTGGCCACGGCCTCGAGGCCCGCCTTGACCTCGCTCTTCCGCTTCTTCAGGCCGGCGTAGTAGCGGCGGATCTCGTCGTACTTCTGGTCCGCCTTGGCCCGCAGCTTGGTGTTCTTGCTCTTCTCGTAGAGCCTCGCCATGCGCAGCCGCATGACCAGGTTCTCGTCGATGTCACCGGCCTTGTAGGTCTTCAGGTAGCCCTCGAGCTGGGCGTTGGCCGCGGGGATGTTCCCCTCGCGCTCGTGGAGGTCGGCGATGGTCAGGTAGAGGGCCTCGGCGTCCGTCGCCTTGGGCCACAGGGCGATGTAGGTCTCGCGGTCGGCGCGGGCCTTGGCGAACTGGCCGAGGCCCTCGCGCAGCACCGCCGCGTTGAAGAGGGCCTCCTGCGCCTTGCCCTCCTCGTACTTGGCGTCGCTCTTCGGCGCCGCGGGCTTCGCCTTGCCCTTTCCCTTGCCCTTGCCCTTGGCGCTGGCCGGGGGGCCCTCCTTCTGCTCCTTGTAGCGGTTGGCGTAGAGCTCGTAGAAGCGGGCGGCCTGGTCGAAGGCGGCGAAGGACTCGTAGCCCTTGGCCGTGGAGAAGATGGACTCGGGGACCAGCTTCGAGTCCGGGTACTCCTGGATGATCCGGGCCCGGAGGGCCAGCGCGCGGTCGAGGCGGTTGGCCTTGGCCCAGGAGACCGAGGCGTTGAAGAGGGCCCGGTCCGCCTTCTTGGACTTGGGGAACTCGGCCACGAAGCCCTCGTAGGACTTGGCCGCGACCGCGTGCTTGCCGTCCTTGCTCGAGCGCTCGACCATCGTGAGGGCGGAGTCCTCGATGATCTGCAGCAGATCGGTGCGGAACTTCCCCTTCGCCAGCTGATCGTTCTTGAGGAACTTGCGCGCCCAGCCGTTCACCTTCTCCGGATTGTCGAGGAGCACGTAGGAGTCGAGGACGAGGTTGGCCGCGTACTCGGCCATGTCGTTCTCGGGGTGCTCGAGCGCCACCCAGGCGAAGCGCTGCACGGCCTCGTCGAAGTGGTTGTAGCGGTAGTAGATGTTGGCGATCTTGTAGGTGATCTCGACGACCTTGTCGCCGCGGGGCACGTACTTGTGGTAGCGCTCGCAGGCCTCGAGGAGGGCCTGCTTCGGCGGCGGGATGTCGATCTTGGTGGTCGAGGGCACCGAGGGCCGCTGCTCGGTCTCCTCGAACTTCTTGGCCACGTCCTCGTAGGAGAGGATGGCGTTGAAGGTGGCGTCGATCATGAACTTGCCCGGCTTCTCGGGCTCGCCCTTCTCGTTCTTCCGCTTGCCCTCGATGCGATCGATGTCGATCAGCACCGTGCGCGTGTACTGCTCGGCCGCCTCCGGGAACTTCTCCAGGTAGTAGAGGAGCTCCGCGAAGTAGAAGCGCATCTTGTATTCGTGCTTCGTCGACGGGAAGAGGTTCAGGTAGTCGGCGTAGAGCTCGTGGGCGAGGAAGTAGACGTCCTCGTCGCGGGTCTTCTTCGCCTCGGAGTGCCAGGTGACCGCCAGCGTCCGGATGGTCCGCTCGGCGAACTCCATGGCGTCCGCCATCTTCTCCTTCTCCTTGTCCGTCTTGATGACCTTCGCCTCCTCGACCTCGCGGAAGAGGCGGGTCAGCAGGCGGGCCTGCTTCACCGTGTAGCGCTTGTTGCCGATGCGCTGGGCGGCGTCGACGATGCGGGCCTGGTAGCCGGGGGAGTCGGGGTGGAGGGGCTGCTCCTTGATGAGGAGGCGGTAGACGTAGATGGCCTCCTTGTCCTTGCCGGTGTCGTAGTAGAGGTTCGCCAGCGAGCGGATCATCTTGTCGGCGTTGTCTCCGCCGATCGCGTCGAAGTCGGTCTTGGCCTCCTTCGGGTTGCCCACCTGGGAGTAGGCCAGGACGTAGTCGCGGCGCGCCTCGCGCACCAGGGCGATCTTGTTCTCACCCGTGACCGAGGCCGCGATGTCGCTGTAGTAGATGACCGCCTTGAAGAGGTCGAGCGCCTTCGCGTAGTCGCCGAGGTTGTAGTAGCACCACCCCTGCTTGTACATCGCGAAGCCGTAGACCTTCGACTCGGTGAAGGCGCTGGCGCTCTCGTAGGCCTTGAGGGCTTTCCGGATCTCGCCCTTGTTGAAGTAGTACTCGCCGAAGGCCAGGAAGGCGTCGGGGACGTACTCCGACTGCTTGAAGCGCTGGACCAGGGCCTTGTAGGCCTTCAGGGCCGCCTGCTGCTCCCCCTGCTCCCAGAGGTTCGAGCCCAGGGAGTAGAGCACCTCGTCGAGGCGCGGATAGTCGCGGTAGCCCTGTACGATCTCCCGGTAGCGCTGCACTGCCTGGCGCCGGTAGTAGTTCGACTGGTCGTTGAGCTCGAGCTGCTCGGCCTTGAGCTGGGCGATCTTCTGCTGGTCACCGCCGGCGGCGATGATCTCGTCGTCCTTCTGGTTCGAGAGGAAGAAGTAGTACTGGGCCTCCTCCCAGTAGAGCTCGGCCAGGCGGAAGAGGAGGTCGGCGATGTCCGAGCCGCCCTGCCCCAGCTCGACGATCTTGGAGAGGGTCTCGATCTGCTCGCGGCGCTTCTCCGCCAGCTGCAGCTCGACGCCTCGCTTGAACTGCTCGAACTTCAGGGTCGGCGCGGCCTCCCAGTTCTCGTCCGACTTCTGGCGCTTCAGCTCCTCCTTGAGGGAGTCGTCCAGCCCGGCGTCCTTCTTCTGGCCGAGCTTCGCCTCCTTCTTGGGCGAAGGCCGCTTGGGCTGCGCCGGCGCGAGCGCCGGCGTCAGGAGGAGAAGACAAGAGAAGAGGAGGAGGGCCCGCTTCAGCGGACCCCGCGTGCTTCCGTACTTGCTCATGGCTCTCAGTCCCCAGCCGCCGTGACCGCGAGGCGGTCCTTGCAACCCTTGGTGAGGGTGTACTCGAAGGTCCCCAGCTCGTCCCGCCAGTACTCACCCTCGTAGGGCCAGTAGAGGGTCTCGTCGGAGACGGCCACCGAGTATCCGTAGTCCTTGACGACGTCGAGCTTGCCTCCCGCGGCGAGCTGCGCCTCGAGGTACTCCTTCTCCTTGGTCGTCGTCTCGAAGCGGATGCGCAGCCCCTGGCCGATGAGGCCGCGGAGCGCCTCACCCTCGGCGTAGAGCTTGGCGCCCGCCATCATGCCGGCCTTCTGGATGAGGTCGTAGCGCTCCTCCTTCAGGCTGATGAGGAGCTCCTTGGAGATCGCCGAGAACTTGAAGACGTCCTTGCCCGTCTCGATGCGCTCGATCTCCCGCTCGACCTCGCGGATCGAGTCGTTCATCGCCTCGAACTCCTTGTCGGTCAGCGCAGCCTTGAGGATCCGCGCCATGACCTCGTCGGTCTCCTTGCCCGCCTCGATGCCCTTCTGGGTGTCGGCGAGGAGGTCGTAGTACTGCTCGGGGGTCCGGTTCGAGGTGGTGAGCTTCTGCAGCTCGGCCTGCACCGGCCCGTAGACCCGCTCGAACTCGTCGACGATGGCCTTGGCCTCGGGGTAGCGGCAGTTCTCGTAGTAGATGACCGCCTTGAGGATCAGCGACTCGGGGAAGTACTCCTCCTCGAAGAAGGGGGAGTGGAGGGTGACCATGTTGCCCAGCGCCTTCTCGTAGTCGCCGAGGCGGAAGTAGCCCCACGAGGACTCGAAGAGGCTCTCGAGCCACTGGTCGGAGTCGCGGCGGATCTTGCCGAAGTAGAAGGCCGCGTAGCGGTTCTGCTTGTGCTCGTAGTGCAGGCGGGCCAGCTGCATGAAGGCCAGGTCGCGCAGGTCGTCGTTGCTGTACTTCCCCTTGCGGGGGTTGGTCATCCGGACGACTTCCTTGAACTCCTCGACCGAGGCCTGGGGATCGCCCGCCTGGTACTTGGCGAGGCCGGTGAGGAAGCGGGCCTTCGGGTAGAACTTGGTGTTCTGCGAGATCTGGGAGAGGAAGGTGTTGACCTCGTCGAAGGAGGCGGACGCCTCCCCCTCCTGCCCGGCCTCCTGCAGGGCGCGCGCCCGGGCGAAGTAGTACTTCGCCAGCAGGTAGAGGAACTCGTCCTTGTACTTCTCCGGGAACTCCTGGTCGGCGTAGGCGGCGATCTGCTCGAGCACCACCGACTCGTTCACGGTCTTGCGGCTGATGAAGAAGAGCCACTCCAGGCCGACCTGGAAGTACTTGTGGCCCTCGCCCGCCGCCAGGATCCGCGAGAAGCGCGCGAGCGACGAGTGGTAGAGCTCCTTCTTGTAGAGGCTCTTCGCCAGCAGGTACTCGGCCTGCTGGTGGAAGGCGGCCATCTTCGGGTCCTGGAGCATGTTGTAGAAGGCCACGGCCGCGGCGTCGTGGTTCTCCTTCTCGGCGAGGCGCATCGCGGCGTCCATCGCGCGGCGGCTCTCCGGGGTCTCCTCGAGCACCAGCTCGTCGAAGGCGAGGCCCGAGCCCTCGTCGGACTTCACCTCGGCGTCGCCGACGCCGATGTCGATGGAGAAGCCGTCACCCCCGGCGCTGGAGCTCCCGGTGTCGCCGCTCTCGCCGGAGTCGCCGGTGAGATCGATGCCGAAGTCGCTCCCGCTCGCGCCGCTCTCGCCCGTGAGGTCGAAGCCGCCGCCGGTGTCCCCGGAGTCGCCGGAGAGGTCGAAGCCCCCCCCGCTCTCCTCGGGCTCCGCCTTCTTCTTTTTCTTCTTCTTTCCCTTCTTCTTCTTCTTCGGCTCGGGCTTGGACTCGCCCCCCTCGGAGAGATCGAAGCCGTCGAAGCTCATCTGGGCGGCCGCCGCTCCGGGCGCGGTGACGCCGAGGAGCGAGAGGCCGAAGACGAGGGCCGTGCCTACGCGTAGCAGCCTCATCAGTTCGCGCTCCGGTAGGAGAAGGTGGTGGGGAAGAAGAACGAGGCGCTGGCGGTGAAGGCCAGCTGGCCGCGCAGGCGGCGCCCCTCGTTCACGTCCTTCTGGGTGTAGAGCAGGTCGGAGAACTCGAGGCGCAGGGCGAACCACTCGTTGAAGAAGATCCGCTGCCCGACGCTCAGGGGGACGGCCAGGCCCAGGGCGGCCTCGGGGGCGGCGCTGGCGCTCTGGAAGCCCACCACGCCGGCGCCGACGCTGCCGAAGATGTCGAAGTGAATGACCCACTCGGCGATGATGTTCAGCTTGCCATAGAGCGGGGAGACCTCGCCCGAGAGGGCGGCGACCAGGGTGAGGTTGCCCGGCAGGGTGTCGAGGGCGTCGTCGCCGGGGCCGCTGCAGGAGTCGGGGGTCGGGCAGACCTGGACGGCGCCCGAGTCCGTGGCGAGGAAGTTGTAGGAGACCCGCGCCGAGAGGCCGAAGTACTCCTGGAGGTGCCAGGCGTAGTAGAGCCCGCCGCCGAGCTTCCGGCGGAAGGGATCCGCCAGGGAGAGCGAGACGAGCGGTGAGAGCTCGTGCCGTCCGGCCTTCAGGAAGAGGGGTCCGGAGACCGCGGGGATACGATCCTGCAGCTCGTCACCCCGCTTGCCCTTGCGCACCGACTGGGCGCTGGCCGGGGAGGCGGACAGGAGGAGAAGGCCGACGAGGGCCGCCAACAAGGAGGTGCGGCGCATCACTGGCTGTAGCTGAAGTCCATGGGGAAGAAGATCGACGCTCCGAGGGAGAGGGTCAGGACGTTGGAGATGCCCGAGACCCGCCCGGCCTTCAGATCGAAGACCTCTGGATAGAGGCGGTCCTCGACCTTGAAGAAGAGCGCCAGGAAGCGGTTGACCAGGTAGCGCTGGCCCACGCCGAAGGTGGTCATCACCTGGAGGGGAGGGGTGTCGTCGAGGGCCGCCGCCGAGGTGCGCACCACGCCGAAGCCCGCCGAGAAGAAGAGATCGAAGTGGATGATCTGCTTCCCGAGGAAGGCGACCTTCCCGTAGACCGGCGACCACTGGAAGCCGCCGGCGGCCAGGAAGCGCAGCCGCGAGTCGAGGAGGGTGCTGACGGTGGCCTGCTTGGCCAGGCGCACGTTCTCGGTCTCGATGGTGGAGAGGCTGTAGACGTCGGCGAAGATGCCGAGGTTGTCCGCGGGCCAGAAGGTGGCCGCCACCCCGCCCCCGATCTTCTGGAAGAAGGGATCGTTCACCGAGAGGGAGAGGGCCGGGGCGATCTCGAAGCGGCCGGCCTTGAGGATCAGCTTCTTCTGCACCGCCTTGACCCGGTCGCCGACCGTGAAGACCCGATCGCCCGGGGCCGTGGGCAGGCGCTTGTCCTCCGCGGCCTTGGCCCGGGCATCCTTAGTAGAGGCCCGCGCGGCCGGGGCGGCGGCGTCGGGCTCGGAGGGCGCGGCGGCGGGCGCTGGCCCGGGATCCGGATCGCCGCCGTCGTCGCTGAGGTCGAAGGCCGGCGGCTCGTCGAGGAGGTCGTCGTCCGCCCGGGCAGCCCCGCTCCAGAGGAACGCGGCGGCCGCAAGAAGCGCCATGCTGGAGGCTCGCATCACCTTGATCTCTCTTCGAAAGTTCCGGACGCCCATCATCCCCCACATCCCGGCAAGGGACGCACTCGAGTGGTTCGTTGGCTGGATCTGGGGAAAACGCCCAGTGAGTGCTGGAGCATACACCACGGCTCCTGAGGCGAGCAATTGAACCCACCCTCCTTCCGGAGGCACCGCCTTGTTCGCCCTCGCCGCGGCGTGCTATGCCGCTTCTTGATGACTCCTCGCCTCTCCCTCCTGGTGCTGCCGCTCCTCCTCGTGGTCTCGGCCGGCTGCGGCAAGACCGACCTGGGCACGCCCTGCACCCTGGTCCAGCCCACCGTGGGCGGCGAGCCCGAGCCCTTCGACCCGCCCTCCGAGGCCAACGACTACCTCTCCACCGGGCAGGCGGGCTGCGAGGACTTCACCTGCATCGACACCGCGGGTGACGGCGAGGACGGCTACTGCTCCCGGCGCTGCGCCGAGGACGCCCAGTGCAAGGGCGGGGTCGACAAGACCCTGATCTGCCGGGAGCTGGTCCTCGACGAGGCCTTCCTCACCGAGCTGCGGCAGCGCCTCGGCGACGAGGAGTTCTTCCGGGTCTTCGGCGACATCCAGAACGCTCGCTACTGCGCCCGCCCCTAGGGCGGCGCGGCCCCGCCTCTGGAAGCCCCTGAAATCAGGGGGCGGATTCCGTCCCGGGCGCGCCCCTCGGTCGAATGACCGACCGCGCCTTGCCCGATGGATCCTTCGCGCGCCAAGATCGTAGGAACAAAGGAAAGGCTTCATCTGTCCCTTCCTTTGCAGGTGACGCGCCGTCACGTGTCGGAGGTCCCAAATGCTTCGCACCCTCTCGAGCTTCCTGGTCGCCGCCGCGCTCTCCCTCGCGGCCCTGATCCTCGGCCCCATCCTCGACAAGCTGCCGCCGCCTCCCGACCCGCCCCCGGTCCCGGACGTCGTCCCCTTGCCCCCGCCCGTGCCCACCAGCGCCTACCCCTCCAGGGCCAGCGCCGACGGCGTGCTCTCCCTGAGCGGCGCGCTCTCCGGCAGCCACGTCCTGGTCGGCGCTGACGGCAGCCTGACCCTGGTGGCCGACGTGCACGCCAGCAAGCTCGCGGCCGGCGCCGCGCCCCCCCTCGACCTGGCCCTGGTCATCGACCGCTCGGGCTCCATGGCCGGCCCCAAGCTGAAGGCCGCCAAGGACGCGGCCCGCAGCCTGATCGATCGGGCCCGCCCCGACGACCGGGTCACCCTGATCGCCTACGGCTCCACCGTCACGATGCTGGCCCGCGGGGTCCCGGGCACCCGCTCGGGCAAGGCCGAGCTGCTGGCCGCGGTGGACCGGATCGAGGACTTCGGCGGCACCTTCATCTCCGGCGCCCTCGAGGCCGCGGGCAGGGCCCTGCAGAGCGGCCACCCCGGCCGGGTCAAGCGGCTGATCCTCCTCTCGGACGGTGAGGCCAACGAGGGCGTCACCTCCCGCCGCGGCCTGACCCGCCTGGCCGAGCGCCTCTCGGGCCAGGGCATCACCATCTCCAGCGTGGGCTTCGGCGTCGACTTCGACGAGGACACCATGCTGGCCCTGGCCGACGCCTCCGGCGGCCGCTACGCCTACGTGCGCGGCCCCGCCGATCTCTCCGGGGTCCTGGGCCAGGAGCTCCTCGACGCCGGCCAGACCGTCGCCCGCGAGATCCTCCTGCGGCTGCGCCCCCGGGACGGCACCACCCTCGAGACCCTCTACGGCTATCCCAGCACCCGGCAGGACGGTGAGGTCTGGGTCCGCCTGCGCGACCTCGAGAGCGAGGGCCACGCCCGGGTGGTCGCCACCCTGCGCGCGCCCACCGGGATCCCCGGCGGCGTGCCGGTGGTCGAGCTGACCCTGCAGTACCAGATCGCCGATCCGGCCACCGCCGCCCGCTACGCCGGGGGCATGGCCACCACCGCCTTCACCCTCGGCCACACCGTGGTCGATGACGCCGAGCTCGTCGAGCGGGGCCGCGACCGCGAGGTCCTGGCCGCCGGGGCCCGCGCCTACGCCGCCGAGGCCCTCGACCAGGCCGCCCGCGCCTACGCCGAGGGCCGCCAGCGCGAGGCCCAGCGCGTCCTGCGGACCCGCCTCGAGGAGGTCATGCTGCAGAACCGGGCCACCATCGGCTCGGCCGACCTCTCCCGGGAGTTCGAGGCCCTGGAGGCGGAGGCCGACTTCGACGCCGCCCCGGCCGGCAGCGACCGGGGACGGGACATGGTGAAGTCCATGAAGGCTCGCGCCGTGAGGATGGCCCGATGACCAGCTCCGCCCTGACCAAGCAGGCGCCCCGCCCCACCCTGCCGGTGGCCTTCCAGGACCACGGCCGCTTCCACCGCACCGTCAGCCGCAGCGTGGCGGCCGGCGCGGTGGCCGGCGGCGTCAGCGCCCTGGTCGGGGCCATCGCCGGACCCATCTCGCTCTTCGCCCCGGTGGCGATCGGGGTGGCCATCGCGGCCACGGTTGACGCCTGGTGGCCCATCCTCATCGCCGCCGCCGCCGGGGGCGGGCTGGCGGGGATCGCCGCGACCTCCCTGGGCACGGCGCCCTCCACCTTCGCCGCCCTCTGCGTGGGCCTGGGGCTGGGCGCGCTGGCCGGGCGCAAGAAGATCCCTCGCGGGCCGGCCAAGGCCTGGCTCCTCTCGGCCCTGGGCTGCGGCCTGACCACCGCCCTGGGCGCCTTCACCATCACCCGGCTGATGGCGCACGGCTTCTTCGAGTCGGTGCTGCCCACGCCCCTGGCCCTGGTGGGCTACGGCGCGGCGATGGGCCTCTTCACCCTGCTGGGGACCGCCGCCGCTCACCTCACCACTGCCCGGGACCCCGTCGAGCGGGCCTTCGCCAAGGCCCGGCCTCAGCTACAGGGGGAGCTGCTGCAGCTGGCCGAGCGCAGCGTGACCACCTACCAGTCCTGCCGCGACGCCCTGCGCGCCCGGGGCGCCCAGAAGTCCCAGGTGGTCCGGCTCGAGAGCCAGCTGGCCGGGATGGCCACCCGCTCCATCGAGCTGGCGGTGCAGGTCTCGGACGTGGACGGCGCCCTCGGGGGCCGCTCGGACCTCGACCTCGCCGACGAGCTCGAGCGCCTGGCGGGCAAGGCCGAGAGCACCACCGACGAGGTCGCCCGCCGCCAGTACCTCCTGGCCCGGCGCAACCTCGAGGCCCAGGCCGATCAGCTCCACCGGATCCGCACCGGCCGCGACCGGGTGGTCGCCTCCCTCCACGGGCAGGTGGCGCTCCTCGAGCGCACCCGGGTCTCCCTGGTGGGCCTGCGCTCCTCCGACTCCAGCCGCCTGGCCACCGAGCTGGGCACCCTCTCCGAGGTCCTGGCGGACTCGGCCCGGGAGATGGAGGCCGAGAGCGAGGCGGTGCTGGAGGTGGGGACGCTGCCGGGGATGCTCGAGGACTGAGCTGCGAGCTTCGAGCTGCGAGCTTCGAGCTGCGAGCTGCGAGCTACGAGCTGCGAGCGCCCCGGGATCAGTCGGTGACCGAGACGCCCTCGGGTAGGGTTCGAGTCCGGACGGTGGCGCCCGCGTCGATGCCGTTGGCGCGGGCCCAGCCCCCCGGCACCTCGAGCACCCAGCGGCTCGGCCGATCCACGTAGCGCGAGGTGGTGGTCAGGGGCTCGGCCTCGTGGACCACGCCGACCACCTTCCCCTCCGAGTCGATGAAGATCATGTCCAGGGGGATCAGGGTGTTCTTCATCCAGAAGCGCTGGATCTTCGGCTGCTCGAAGATGAAGAGCATCCCGTGCCCACCCTCGAGGGACTCGCGGAACATCATCCCGCGGGCGCGGTCCGCGTCGTTCAGGCAGAGCTCGACCTTCACCGGGATCGGCTCGCGCCCCACGGGCGTCACCGTGATCACCCCCGGGGGAAGCGCCCGAGGTCCCGCATCGGGCGGCCCCGCGTCGGCGCGCCGAGCCCCCGGGCACGCGGCCAACGTCGCCAGCAGCAGCGGGACCAGGAAGATCGAGCGGCGGATCATCGAGCGCAGGCTATCAGCTCGAAGCTCACAGCTCATAGCTCACAGCCGGCCCGACGCCTCCGGCGTCAGTCCTTGTGCATCAGCTTCGAGAAGAGGTGGTCGCCCAGCGACTCCCGCATCATCCGCTCGACGAGCGCCTCGAAGTCCCGGCGCTGGGAGTCGTCGTCGTAGATGAACTTGATGCCCATCCCGGGATCCGGCTCCTCGGGGTGGTGGGTGTCCCCCTCGCGCTTGATCCACATCACGCGCCCGCGCAGCTCGACCGGCTCGCGCACGTCGGGGATCACCAGCTTGAAGATGAACTCGGTCCCCTGCTTGAGCGGCTTCTCCGTCTTGATGAAGGTGCCGCCCTTGGAGATGTTCTTCGTGTAGTCGGCGAAGAAGGTGTTCATCTTCTTGTAGTCGACCCGAAGCTCGATGGGGACCCGGGGGGTCTTGCGGTTGTCCTGCGACATCGCGTTCGATGCTAGGAGTGGCCCAGAGGGCTGTCAACAAAGCTTCATGGAGACCTGGGAACATCTGCAGCACCGCCTGCGCTCGCTCCTGCGGCGGCGGGCCTACTGGGTCCTCGTCGCCCTCACCCTCCTCGCCTGCCTCGGCCTCTGGGCCGAGCGCCTCGTGGGAGTGCTGGGCTTCCCCAACGCCCTGGCCCTGAACGTCCTCTTCGGCCCCGCCGCCCTGATCCTCGGGGTGATGGCCGGCCGGATGGAGCGGGTGATCGCCGGCCCGGAGCAGCCCCGCTGGCTGGCCCTCTACCTCCTGCCGGCGAAGAACCCCCGGCGCGCCGTCCTCGGCGCCTGGGGGGCCGCCCTCGGCGGCGCGCTGCTCCTCCTCGCCGGTGGCCTCGGCGTCGCCCTCCTCGGCGGGCTGGTCCTGGGCAGCTGCGAGATCCTGCGCGGCCTCGCCTTCTACCCGGTGCTGGTGCTCCCCTCCCTGGCCCTCGGGACGATCAGCGGCGTGGCCCTCACCCTCCTCGACGGCCGGCGGCGCATCCTCTGGCCGGCGATGGTGGCGGTGCTCGGCGCCTCCCTCGCCTTCTCGGCCTGGCCGGTGGTGCTCGGCCCCCAGGCCTTCGTCTTCAACCATTTCCTCGGCCACGTCCCCGGGCCGATCTACGACGAGCGCATCGCCCTGACCGGCGCCCTCCTGGCGTACCGCGGCCTGACCCTCCTTTGGACCGGCGTCGTGGCGGCCCTGGCGATGGGCCTCTGTGACGCGCCCCGCTTCGCCCTGCGCCGCTGGCAACCCGACCGCCGGGTCCACGTCCTCCTGCTCGCCTGCGCCCTGGGCGCCCTCACCCTCTACGGGCTGCGCCACCGCGTCGGCTTCACCCAGAGCTTCGCCAGCCTGCAGCGGGAGCTCGGCGGCACCCTCGAGGTCCCCGGGCTGGTCATCCACTACCCGGCCGAGCGGGACCCGGCCTGGGTCGAGCGCCTGCGCGCGGACCACGTCCACGACCGGAAGGTCCTCCTCGAGTGGCTGGCGATCGATCCCTCCACGGCGCCGGTGATCCACAGCTACGTCTTCCGCAGCACCGAGGAGAAGGCGCGGCTCACCGGCGCCGGCGGCACCAGCATCGCCAAGCCCTGGCAGAGCGCCGTCTTCCTCGACGACCGCGGCTACCCTCACCCGGTGCTGCGCCACGAGCTGGCCCACGCCCTCACCGCGGGCTGGAGCCGCTCCCTCTTCGGCGTCCCCGGCGGGCTGCTGCCCAACGCCGGCCTGGTCGAGGGGGTGGCGGTGGCGGCGACCCACCGCGCCCAGGACCTGACCCTCCACCAGTGGGCGCGGGCGATGCGGGAGATCGGGGTGGCGCCCGACATCCGCGGCCTCTTCTCCACCTACGGCTTCTGGCGGGAGTCGGGCAGCCGCGCCTACACCCTGGCCGGCTCCTTCATCCGCTGGCTGGCCGAGGCCGAGGGCATCGACGCCGTGCGCCGCGCCTACGCCGCCGGCGACCTGGCGGTGCTCGGCGATCCCGAGCCCCTCTTCGCCGCCTGGGAGGCCTCGCTCGACCTGCTGCCCCTGCCCGAGCGGGCCCTGCGCCTGGCCGAGGACCGCTTCCGGCGGCCGGGCATCCTCCGGCGGCCCTGCGCCTTCGACGTGCAGGCCCTCCGGCGAGAGGGGGAGGACGCGCTGCGGGCCGGAGACGGCGACGCCGCCCGGCGCGCCTTCGAGCGCTGCGCGAAGCTCGAGCCCGACGATCCGGCGCACCTCGAGGCCCTGCTGCAGGTCGCGCTGCAGCACCCCCTGGAGACCGACGAGGCGAGCGAGCCCGAGCGCGCCGGCGAGCTCCTCGAGCGCCTCCTCGCCCACCCGAAGACCGGCCCGCAGCTGAAGACCCGGGTGCAGGGCCGCCAGGGAGACGAGGCCTGGCGGGCCGGCGACCTCGCGGCGGCCGACGAGGCCTACGCCGAGGCCCTGGAGACGGCGGCGCGGGACGACGAGCGCCGCCTCCTCTCGATCAAGCGCTGGGCGATGGTCCACCCCGGGCACGCGCCGGTCCTCTTCGGGCTCTTCCTGAGCGAGCGCGCCCGGGACCTCCTCCCCCTCACCCTCCACGAGCACCTCGCGACGATCTCCGAGGACGAGCCCGAGGCTCGCGCCCTCTTCGCCTACCTGCTCGGCCGGCAGATCTTCAACCGCCGGGAGTTCGGCCGGGCGCTGCGCTGGTTCGAGGAGGCGCGCGACCTCGGCCTGCCCCCCCTCAAGGGCTTCGCGCTGGAGAACCTCCGCCTCATCGCCCAGGCCCGGGACGAGCTCTCCTGGTCCGACCCCGGACAGGCCCGGGCGGCCGCGGACGCCTGGCAGGCCGTGCTCGACCACCCCGGCGCCCCCGAGGTCGATCGCCTCGAGGCCGCCGATCGCCGGGACCGCCTCCTCTCGCGCGTCCCCTAGAGCTCGTCGGCGAAGACGACGCCGTCGAAGCGCTCGGCCTCGAAGGGGAGCGTGAGCACGCCCTCCCGGGGCCGCGGCTCGCGGACGATCCGGGGACGGAGGGGGAAGCGGGTCGGGTAGTAGTTCCACTCCGAGACCAGGGTGGCGCCGCGCAGGTAGGGATCCTCGATCGCCTGCAGGGCCTCCCGGGTCGCCGCGGTCTTGCAGGCCTCGATGGCCTCGCTCACCGCGGCGGCGTCGAAGAGGGTGGGCTGGAAGTCGAAGGGCTCGTCCTGGCCCGCCGGCACCGGCAGGTCGCCGCCGCGCCAGAGGCTGGCCTCCCCGTCGTGGGGGAAGGGATCGACGGGCTCGGCGTCGTGCCAGACGTTGAAGTGGACGTGGGGCACGCCGAAGAGGAGGGTCACCAGGGCGTCGAGGCCGCTGTAGCCCGAGAGCGCGATGGCCTGACCCCGCTCGAGGCGGGCGCCCTCCTCCACCAGGGGCCGCGCGAGGTGGGCGTAGCAGGTGAAGAGCCCGCCGCCGTGATCGAGGATCAGCTTGAAGCCGCCGCGGTTGTACTCGACGTAGCGGCGCACCACCCGGGCCGGAGCCGCCGCGGTCACCACCGTGCCCACCGGGATGGCGAAGTCGGTGCCGTTGTGGCTGTCGTAGGAGAGGGTGCCGCCGCGGAAGTCACGCACCCGCGTCTTCTTCACCGACCAGCCCTCCTCGATGGGGCTCTGCTCGTGGTTGAAGAGGTTGGTGAGGATCACCTTGCGCTCGACGACCTGCCGCCCGAACCAGAGCGGCGGCGCGATCTTCGGGTGGAGCTGACGCAAGGAGGAGAGGCCGAAGCGGCTCGGCGGCACCGAGTCGGCGCCCCGCAGGGCGATCCACGCCTCCTTGAGGCGCGGCAGCGGCTCTCCCAGTCCCAGGGCTTCGCGGAAGGACACCGGCATCGCTCCTTCTTGCCACAGCTCGTCAGAAGAAGCGCGGGGAAGCGTCCCTGGAGCCGTGGGCGGGGCTCGGATATCCTGGTGCCTGGTGGGGCGGGGGCGGCGATGATCATTCCCTATGAGCTGGAGGACTCGAGGATCTCCCGGATCCCGTGGACCTCCATCGGCCTGGTGGCCACCATCCTGATCGGCTTCTTCGTGGCGAGCCCCGGCGCGAGCGACGACGCCGAGGTCGACGAGCGGGCCCTCGCCCTCGTCGAGCACGTGGCGGCCCACCCCGATCTCGAGATGCCCGAGGCCTGCCGGGAGCTGCTGCCGAACGCCGAGCGGCTGCGCGACCCCGACTCTCCGCTGGCGCACCTGCTGCGCGAGGGGACGAGCGCGGCCACGGACGCCGATCGGCAGCGAGGCGAGGTGCTCTGCGGCGATCTGCTCGCGACCCTGCGGGGCGGCTGGCGGAGCTGGGCCCTGGTGCCGGCCCGCGGCCTCCTCCAGCCGGGATGGCTCACCAGCCTCTTCCTCCACGCCGGCTGGCTCCACTTGCTGGGCAACCTCTTCTTCTTCGTGATGCTGGTCGGCCCCTTCCTGGAGGACGTCTGGGGCTGGAAGTACTTCCTGGCCTTCTACCTCCTCGGCGGGCTCTTCGCCGGCCTGGCCCAGGCGGTCATGAGCTGGGGCTCCGAGATCCCGATCCTCGGGGCCTCGGGCGCCATCGCCGCCTGCATGGGCGCCTTCTCCCTGCGCTTCGCCAGCCGGCGGGTGAAGTTCTTCTACTGGCTCCACCTCCGCTGGTACGGCACCTTCCTGCTCCCGGCCTGGGTCTACGGGATCTTCTGGATCGGCTCCGAGATCCTGAACCTCGTCACCTACGGTGACGGCGCGGGCGTCGCCTTCATGGCGCACATCGGGGGCTTCGGCTTCGGCTTCGGGACGGCCGTGGCCCTCAAGGTCTTCCGGCTCGAGGAGCGCTTCATCCAGCCCTCCCTCGATGCGGCCGACGGACTCTGGAAGCAGCACCCGGGGGTCGCGGCGGGCTACGCGGCCCTGGCCGAGGGGAGGCGAGAGGAGGCCCGCGCCGCCTTCGAGTCGGTGGTCGCCGCGGACGCGACGAACCAGGACGCCCACCTCGCGCTGGCCCGGATGGACTTCGACGAGGGCGACGACGCCCGGGGCACCCGCCGGCTCGACGGCGTCTTCTCCCGCTGGCTGGCCCAGCAGCAGGAAGAGAACATCCGCGCGGTGATCGACGAGCTGCACGCCCACATCGACGCGAGCGCGCTGCGGCCGGCCCTGGCGTACCGCCTCGCCCGGATGGAGGCCAAGGCGGAGCGCTACACGGCGGCCTTCGCCTTCCTCATCGCGGTGGGGCGCTCGGCGGCCCCCAACGCGATCGCGGCCCGCCTCGAGGCGGCCGAGCTCGCCGCCGGTCCGATCCACGACCTGCACCTCGCCCGCGAGATGGCCAGAGAGCTCCTCGCCGAGCCCCTCGAGCCGGCCCTGCAGGATCGGGTGCAGGCCATCCTCCAGGCCACCGGCGGCGCCGGGAGCACCTCCACCGATTCGCTGGTCGGGGCCGCGGCCCCGGCCGCCGCGCTCGCCCCCCGGGCGGCCGCCTCCCCTCCCCCACCGGCGCCGGACCTGCGCGCCCGCGCCACCCTCTGCCGGGTGGCCGCCCGCACCCCGCAGGGGCCGCGGATGATCCTGCGCGACGGCCGCGAGGGCCTGGTGGCCTGGTCGAAGATCGTTGGCGTGGTGGTGGGGCACGTGGACGCCGGCCCCGACTCGGCGGGAGAGCCCCTCCCCCAGGCCATCATCGATCTGGTCGCCAGCTGGGGTGGCCCGGGGCAGCCGCCCACGGTGGTCCGCCTCTGCGACCCCCAGCTCTCCTTCGGCCAGCTCTTCGATCCGCCCCTGGACGAGCCGCAGGCCGTGGCCGCCTTCCTGCGGGAGGTGCTGGAGCAGAGCGGCGCGCGGGCCTGGCCCTCCCCGGAGTCGGTCCTGCGGGGCCCCTGGCCCATGTATCCGGACACGGAGGCCCTGGAGGCCGCCGCCTATCCGGCCGCGCGCTGAAGTCCGCCTTCGACCTGCAGCGGGGCGCCCGGGGGACTACGGTTCCGCGAACTCGCAACCGAGCCCCCCTGGAGGCGCACCATGATCCATCAGCTCGTCCACGAACCCCACAAGATCAAGACCATCCGCCCCGTCGCCTTCCCGACGCTGCAGGAGCGCAAGAAGCTCCTGGCGGAGGCCCACTTCAACGTCTTCAACCTCACGCCCTCCCAGGTCGGCTTCGACATGTGTTCGCTGGGCACCAGCGCCATGACCCAGGAGCAGCTCTCCGGCCAGCTCGTCGGCGACGAGGCCTACGCCGGCGCCCGGAACTTCGAGCGCCTCGAGAAGGCGGTCCGCGAGGTCCTCGGCCACAGCTACGTCTGCCCCACCCACAACGTGCAGGGCTGCGTGAAGCTGGTCACGGCGACCCTGGTGCCCCCGGGCTCCCTCCTGCCCTCCAACGCCCGCACCCGCCTCGATCTGCTCACGCCCCGCGGCGTCGAGATGCCCGACGTGAGGGACCGCGCGGCCGAGGTCTTCACGGGCAACGTCGATCTGGCGAAGCTCGAGGCCCTCCTCGAGGGCGGCAAGGTCTCGGTGGTCGGCCTGCAGGCCTTCGCCGACGGCCAGCACCCCTTCAGCATGGCGAACCTGCGGGCGGTGCGCTCCCTGGCCGAGCGCCACGGCAAGCGCCTGATCCTCGACGGCTCCCGCGTCATCGAGAACGCCTGGTTCATCCAGCAGCACGAGCAGGGGATGGGCTCCCGCAGCATCGCCACCCTGGTGCGGGAGATCGCCAAGTTCGCCCACGTCTTCCAGCTCGACGGCGCCCAGGATCCCAAGTGCCCCACCGGCGGCCTGCTGGCCACCGACAACCCGCAGGACCACGAGGCCTTCATGAACTGGGTCGTGGTCTACGAGGGCCTGCACACCTACGGCGGCATGGCCGGCCGCACCATGGAGGTCTTCGCCCGCGGCCTCGAGGAGATGTGCCTCGAGGAGGAGGTGCAGTGGGTGATGCAGCAGACCGAGCGCTTCACCCGCCGCCTCAAGGACGGCGGCGTCCCCCTCGAGCGGGGCTGTGACGGCGCCTACATCCTGGCGGACTCGTTCTTCCCCCACCTGAAGAGCCACCAGCAGGACGCCTTCTCGGCCGCCCTGTATCTCATGTCCGGCGTGCGGGCCCTCGCGCACGGCGTGGTGGGGCGGGACGGCCTCGTGCCCGTCCAGATCCCGCGGCTGGCGATGACGACCCGGCAGCTGGATCAGGTCGCCGACGCCATCATCAGCCTCCACGCCCAGGGCGAGAAGGTCGTGCCCCTGGAGGTCGTGAAGGAGGGCACCTGGCGCGATCAGATGAAGTACCGCTGGGTCTACCCCGACCTCGAGACCTTCACCTTCGAGACCTACCCCTTCGTGATCCACACCATCGAGCGGATCGCCTCCCTCGGTCCGGCGGAGCGCCGCAAGGCCATCCAGGAGGCCGGCTACAACACCTTCCTCCTACGCTCGGCCGACGTCACCATCGACCTGCTCACCGACTCGGGCACCTCGGCGATGAGCACCGACCAGTGGGCGGCCTTCGACGCGGCCCGCGCCACGCCGACGACCTCCGACGAGTACCACCGCCTGGTGAAGGTGCTGCGGGAGGCCACCGGCTACGAGCACATCATCCCGACCCACCAGGGCCGGGCCGCCGAGCAGATCCTCTCCGAGATCATGATCCAGCCCGGCCAGCTCGTGCCCGGGAACATGTACTTCACGACCACCAAGCTCCACCAGGAGATGGTGGGCGGCGTCTTCGCCGACGTGATCGTCGACGAGGCGCACGATCCGGGCGGCGACTTCCCCTGGAAGGGCAACATCGACCTCGACAAGCTGAAGGCCCTGGTCGACGAGCACGGCCCGGAGAAGATCGCCTACATCTCCTTCGAGCACTCGGTGAACATGGCCGGCGGCCAGCCCGTCTCGATGGACAACATGCGGGAGGTCTACGCCTACTGCAGCAGCCTGAAGATCCCGATCTTCTTCGACGCCACCCGGATGGCCGAGAACGCCTACATGATCCAGCAGCGGGATCCGGCCTACGCCGACACCAAGATCCGCGACATCCTTCGCGAGATGCTCCTCTACGGGGACGGCTGCACCGTCTCGGGCAAGAAGGACTTCCTGATCAACATCGGCGGGCTGCTGGCCTTCAAGGACAACGCGGTCTGGGCCGAGAAGGCCGAGGAGTTGCTGCGCCTCTACGAGGGCAACGTCACCGACGGCGGCCTGGCCGCCGGCGACCTCGCGGCCATCGCGGTGGGCGTCGACGAGATGCTCGACGATCGCTACATCAGCGCCCGGGTCGAGCAGACCGCCGCCCTCGGCCAGATGCTGATGGACGCCGGGGTGCCCATCGTCACGCCCCCGGGCAGCCACGCCATCTTCCTCGACGTGAAGGCCTTCCTCCCCCACGTCGACCAGGACGAGTACCCGGCCCAGCGGCTGGCCGCCGAGATCTACGTCGAGACCGGCGTGCGGCCGATGGAGCGGGGCAACGTCTCCAAGGGCCGCGACCCGAAGACCGGCGAGAACTACCGGCCGGCCCTCGAGCTGGTCCGGCTGACCATCCCCCGGCGGGTCTACACCCGTGACCACATGCGGGCGGTCGCCGACGGCATCATCCGGCTCTACCAGCGCCGCGACGAGATCAAGGGCCTGCGCTTCGTCTACGAGCCCGAGAAGCTCCGCTTCTTCCAGGGCCGCTTCGAGCCCATCGAGGCCTGAGCCTCCTCGCGGGCGAGGCAAGAACTGTTCGGGAATCCCGGGCCCTGGATTAGACTTCGCCGGTGTCCGAGGCCGTCGACTACTACGCCAACCACCGGCTGAAGCTGCGCTTCCCCTGGCGCCTCTACCACCGGCCGATCGTCGAGGGGCTCGCCCGGGTGCTGCGAGAGGGGCCCGGCGGCCCGGCCCTCAACGTCGGCTCCGGACCCTTCCTCGAGCTTCGCGAGCTGCCGGAGGCGGGCTGGCGCTGGTCGGTCTGCGACATCGATCCCCGGGCCGTCGAGGCGGCCCGCGGCCTCCACGGCGAGGCCCTCGAGGACGCCCGGACCCTCGAGGTCGGCGCGCCGCTCCCCTACCCCGACGGGGCCTTCGCGCTGGTCACCTCGATGGACGTCATCGAGCACGTGCCGGAGCCGGCGCCCTGGCTGGCCGAGCTGGTGCGGGTGCTGCGGCCCGGCGGCCGCATCTACCTGACCACCCCGAACTACGGCCGCACCTCCACCCTGCCGCTGATCGAGGCGACGGTGCTGGAGCTCATCGCCCGCTCGCAGGGCTTCTCGCGGCGCGAGCTCCACCCGAGCCGCTTCGATTGCCGCAGACTGACCGAGGTGATGGAATGCGCCGGCCTCTCCGCCGTCGAGGTGCACGCCCGCTCGCTCGGGTGGGTGCTCTCGGGCACGGCCAGGAAGCCCCAGACGAAAGCCGATGCCCCCGATGCGTGACGAGATCACCTACGCCGACTTCCTCTCGTACTTCCCCTATGCGCCCACCGCGCTGGTCATCAAGGAGTGCGTCCGCCTCGGGGCGATGAAGGAGCACGGCTGCCCGCCCCCGATCCTCGACGTCGGCTGCGGCGACGGCCTCTTCGCCCGCCTCGCCTTCGAGGACGCGGAGGTCTGGGGCATCGACATCGACGGCAACGAGGCGCGGCGCGCCCAGGCGAGCCGCTCCTACTCCCAGGTGGTCCTCGCCGACGTCACCACCGCCCACCTCCCCAAGGGCTTCTTCGGCGCCTGCGTGGCCAACTGCTCCCTCGAGCACGTGCCGGACCTCCCGGCCGCCGCCCGCAACATCCTCGCGGCCCTCAGGCCCGGGGGCGTCTTCTACGCCTTCGTCCCCGACCGGGCCTGGGCCGGGCAGATGCTCTCCTCGCGCTTGCTGCGCGGCCTCAAGCTCGGCCCCCTGGCCGGGATCCTCGACGAGGCGGTGAACACCGTCTTCAAGCACCACCACCTCGAGGACGCCGAGGGCTGGCGCGCGATCTTCGAGGACGTCGGCTTCGTGGTCGACCGGGTGGAGCCGGTGGGGAGCACCGCCTCGACCATGGCCTTCGAGGCCTTCCTGCTCCCCTCGCTCCTGGGCTGGGTGAACAAGAAGGTCACCGGCCGGTGGACCCTGACCCCGGGCCTCCGCAAGGCGGCCAGCCTGCCGGTCTACGCGATGGTGAAGAGCGTGCTGGAGCTCAACCCCCTCCAGGCCCCCACCGCCGAGTACCTCCTGATCGCGCACCGCCCCGCCGAGCAGGGATGAGCCCCGACCGCGCCAGGGAGGCGGCCTCCGCCCGGCCCTCTCCGGTGGTCTCCGCGGGCCTCCTCCTGGCCGGGGCCGCCCTGCTCGCCGCCTACCACTGGCTCCACGGTCGCTGGGGGCTGGGCCTCTCCTTCGTCGAGCAGGGCCTCCACTTCCGCCCCTCCCCCGGTGAGCTCTTCTCCCTCCTCCTCGCCCTGGCGACGGTCGTCCCCGCCACCTTCCTGCTCGGCGAGGCCCTGCGGCGCGGGGCGCCCGGCCTGCCGCGGCGCCTCCTCGCCCTGGGCGCGGCCGAGCCCGGGAAGGTCGTGGCCCTGCTGGCGCTCCTCGGCGTCGCCGTGGCCCTGCTCGCCCGCCACCTCGTGGTGCTGGACGCCGACCTCACCGACGACGAGCGGACCTACTGGTACCAGGCCCAGGTCTTCCTCGAGAGCGGCTTCACCGGCCCCCTGCCCCGCCCGCTGCGCGCCTTCCTCCCGGCCTTCGCCATCCCCATCGAGGGCGGCGAGGGGCTCGCCGGGCTCTTCCCGGTCGGGCAGCCCCTCCTGATGGCCGCGGCCTCTCTCCTGGGTGACCCCTCCCTCTTCCAGGCGCTCTTCGTCGGCGGGATCGTCCTGCTCACCTGGCGCCTGGCCCTGCGGCTGCTCGAGGAGCCCCGGCTCGCGCTCCTCGCGGCGGCCCTCGTGGCCCTCTCCCCCTGGCTGCTGGGGGTGGCGGCCACCAAGCACAACGCCGTCCCGAGCACCTTCTTCGTGCTGCTCTCCCTCTGGATGGCGCTCGAGGCGCGCGAGCGGCCCGCCCTCTGGCGGGCGCTGCTCACCGGCCTCGCCATCGGGATCAGCTACCTCGTGCGACCCCTCGACGGGCTGGTGGTCGGGGTCACCGTCGCGGCGGTGTGGATCGCGGCCTTCCGCGCGCTCGGTGGAGGGGAGCGGCTGGCCTTCGCCCTGCGGACCCTCGCGGCGCTGGGCGCGACGGGCGCGGCCGCCTCGGTGCAGCTGCTGGCGAACCTGCGCACCACCGGGAGCCTCCTGGAGACCGCCTACCCGCGCTGGGTCGCGCAGGGGATGCCCGGGGCGCCCCTCTTCGGCTTCGGCAAGACGATCTGGAACCTCGAGCAGACGCCCCTCTCGGCGCTCACCAAGACCCTCACCGCCCTGCTGCGCATCGAGCTCTGGGCCAGCGGGTGGCCGCTCCTCCTGGTCGTGGTCGCCATCGGCCTCGCCCACCGCCCCTTCCGCCGCCGCGGGTGGCCGCTCTGGCTCTTTTCGGGCCTGCTCTTCCTCGGCTACTTCCTCTACATCTTCCCCTCGGTGCAGGACCTGGGGACCCTCTACCACCTGCCCGCCTGGCCGGCCCTCGCCCTCGCCGTGGCGGTGGGCCTCGAGCGCCTCGCCGCGCGCTTCGGGCGCGAGCGGGTCGCCGCCCACGCCCTCGCCGCCACCCTCTGCGCCCTGGCGACCTTCTGGGTCGTCCAGGCCGTTCGCCTCCACGGCCTGGCCGGGGACATCACCCGCCCGGTGGCCCTCGCCGAGGAGGCGGCCGCGGCCGCCCCTGGCGGGAAGATCCTCCTGCTCTGGTCGGACGTGCGGGGCGGCCGGCGCAGCTGGGTGACGCGCCCTCCCCTGCCCTCGCCGCGGATGGACGAGCCGGTGCTCTGGGTCCGCGACCGGCCCGAGCTCCACGCCGAGCTCGCCGCGCGCTACCCCGAGCGCCTCCCCCTGCGCCTCGTCTGGAAGGCCCGGGGCCAGCCGGCCCTGGTCCCCGTCGCGCTCGGCGCCGGTCCTCCCTAGTCCAGCAGCAGCTTCTTCTGGACCTTGCCCATGGCGTTGCGGGGGAGCTCATCGCGCAGGTGCACGGCGCGCGGGCGCTGGTGGGGCGAGAGCGCCTCGGCGACGCCCTGGATGAGCGCCGCCGGGTCGGGCCGGGCGCCGGGCGCGGGGACGACGAAGGCCTCGATGCGCTGGCCGAGGTCGTCGTCGGCGACCCCGACCACCGCCACCTCGGCGACGCCGGGCAGCTCGAGGAGGGCCGCCTCGACCTCGCCGGCGCCGATGCGGTAGCCCCCGCTCTTGATCAGATCCACCGAGCGCCGCCCGACCAGGCGGACGCTGCCGTCGGCGCGGCGCGCCGCGATGTCGCCGGTCTTCAGCCAGCCCGCGAGGAGGACCTTGGCGCTCGCCGCCTCCTGCCCGTGGTAGCCCCGCATCACCGAGGGGCCCCGCACCCAGACCTCGCCCAGGCTCTCGCCGTCGGAGGGCACCTCGCTCAGCCCGTCGTCCGCCACGAGCTTCAGCTCGACCCCCGGCAGGGGCGGCCCGACGAAGCCGGGGTCAGGGCCGTCCTCGACCCGCACCGCGCAGTTGATCGCGCTCTCGGTGAGGCCGTAGCGCTCGAAGACCGGCTGGCCGCAGAGGGCCTCGACCGCGGCGTGCATCCTCCGTGGCAGGGGCGCCGAGCCGCTGATCAGCCGCCGCGCCCTCCCCAGGGCCTCGCCGATGCCGGGATCCTCGCGGCCGGCCTCGACCAGGCGGTGGAGCATCGTGGGCACCGAGAAGAGCATCCCCCGGCGCTCGCCCACCGCCCGGGCCAGGGCGCCGGGCTCGAAGCGGGGAAGGTGCAGGAGGCCACCGCCGTGGCGCAGCCCTCCGAAGAGCCCGAGGACCAGGCCGTGGACGTGGAAGAGCGGGAGCGCGTGGACCACGGGGGTCGCCTCGCCCCAGGCCCAGGCCCGGGCCAGGGCGTCGAGGTTCGCGGCCAGCCCGGCCGGCGAGTGGGGCACGCCCTTCGGGCTGCCGGTGGTGCCGGAGGTGTAGAGCATCAGGCAGGGGCGATCGTCGAGGGCCCGCCGCAGCGCGCCCCCCCTCCGGGATCCCTCGCTGGCGGCCTCCCGCAGGCGGGCGGGCTCGAGGGTGCAAAGCCCCGTGAGGGGGCTCCCCTCGGCGGCGGCCCGGCCGACGCGCAGGCGAGCCGCCGTGTCGGCGCGCAGGTGGGCGAGCGCCCGGTGCCCGAGCTTCCCCGCGTGGGGGACGGCGACGGCCCCGAGCTCCATCACCGCCAGGAGCGCCGGCAGGACCGCGAGGAGGTTCTCGGCGTCGCCCCCCACCTCGATCAGGACCGGCTCGCCCTCCGTGAGCCCCTCGGCCTCGAGGAGGCGCGCGGCGGCGTGGACGGCCGCGCCGAGCGCCGCGGCGTCGAGGCGAGCCTCGCCCAGGGAGAGCAGGGGGGCGCCGGTCGCCGGTCGCCCGGCGCCGAGGGGTGGGAAGAGGAGGTCCACCGCCGGGGGGTCCTTCAGCGCGACTTGCGCAGCTTGTCGATGGCCTTCTTCACCGCGGTGGGGCCCATGTAGCCGTTCTTCGCCATGAAGGCGAAGACCTTGGCGCCGCCGAGGGCCATGGTCTTCAGGTAGCCCCGGCTGGTGAGCTTGAGGAAGCCCGAGTGGAGCTTCACCCCGATCTTCTGCTCGGGGTCGTCCGCGAGCATGCACTTGAAGAAGGTGACCGCGAACTCACCCAGGTCGTCGGTCTGCATCGAGCAGAGGCGATCGACGGCCCCCGGGGCCAGCTCCAGCTCGAAGTCCGGATCGGAGGCCTTGCCCTCGCCGATCCGTCCGGCGCCCGTCTCGACGCCGAAGCGGTAGTCGCCCGGCACGTCGGTGAAGACCACGCCCACCTCGGCGCCCTTCTTGAGGGGCTTGGTCGCCTTCGCGGCCGCGGGGCTGGTCTCGAAGAAGGTGCGCAGCTTGTCGACGCTGGTTGCTTCGGTGCTCATGGGTCGAGCGGTATAGGCCCTCCGCCGGGCCCTTGTCATCCGGCGGCGCTTTGGAATACCCCCAGGGTCGAAAGGTTGGACTCACATGCGTACGTTCCGGACCCTGCTCCTCGCCCTGGCGATCGTCACCCTCCTGCCCGCCTGCACCGGCGGCCGCAAGAACCAGCGGATCCCCCGGGGACCGCAGTCGGAGGCCGTGCTCGAGCTGCTCGAGAGCTACCGTCACGCGATGGAGGCCCGGGACGTCGACGCCATCCTCTCCCTCACCTCGCCCGACTACCTCGACGGGCGCGGCTCCCTCGACCCCTCGGACGATCTCGACCGCGCGGGCCTGAAGGCCAAGCTCGAGGCGGAGATGGCGCGGATCACCGCCCTGAAGCTCTCCCTCGAGGTCCTCAAGCTCGAGTTCGACGAGGGCAAGGAGGTCGCGGCCCTCGAGCTGCGCTACGACCTGCGCTTCCAGCTCGAGATGCCCGCGGGCAGCAGCTGGCACAACGAGATCAACGTGCACCAGATGAAGCTGCGCCGCGAAGAGGCGGGGTGGCGGGTTATCGGGGGGCTGTAGGGCACCACGGCCCCCGCCGTACACCTACACGTACACGTACTCGTACACGGCCTCTCCCTGGGCTTGCCCAGGTAGGGCTCGTCGAGCACGGGAGAATCCGAGCACGTGTCCGTGTACGTGCACGTGTACGAGTCGCCCTGCCTTTTCGACCTCAGGCGCCGGGATCATCTCCCAGCGGCAGAGCAAAGAGCGTCGAGGGCCTCACGTAGACCCCCTGCAGCTTCGCCCCGAAGTGCAGGTGCGGCCCGGTCACCCGCCCGCTGCGGCCCACCAGGCCGATCACCTGTCCCTTCTCGACCCGATCCCCCTCCGCCACCTTCAGCTCGCTCATGTGGAAGTAGACGCTGAAGAGACCCAGGCCGTGATCGATGAAGACGCAGCGGCCGGTGTAGAAGAGGTGGCCGGCGAGGACGACCCGCCCACCGGCGACGGCCTGGATGGGGTCGCCGGTCTTGCCGTCGAGATCGAGGCCGAGGTGCCGGCTCTCGACCTTGTCGTTGAAGACCCGCTCCGTGCCGAAGACCCCGGTGACCTCCGTCGTCATCGGGCGCTGAAAGGCACCCCGCCAGAGGCGCTGGTCGGACTGCTTGCGCCAGGCCTTCTTGATGAGGGCCCGCTCCCGGCGGATCCGGGCCCGGGCCTGCTTCGGGGGGGAGGTGAAGCGGGGGCTCACCCGCAGGGTCGACTGCTCGAACTCGACCTCGGCCACGGGGACGCCGACGGTGCGCTCCAGGGTCTGGCGCGCCTCCCCCTCGCCCCGGGTGAGGACCACCTGCAGGGGGTGGGTGCCCGCCTCGGTCGTCACCGCGATCGGCGCCAGGGCCCGCTGCTGCTCGCCCCAGGGGAAGAAGGCGAGGCGGTGCTTCAGGAAGGTCGCCCCGATCTTCCAGTCCGCGGCGCCCTCCCCCTCCAGGCGGACCTCGACGACGAGGGGATCACCGCGGCCGGGCTGCTCCGGGTACCACTGCACGAAGACCTCCGGCTCGGCCGGCGCGGGCTGCGCCAGGATCCCCGCCGGCAGGAGCCAGAGCCCCAGCAAGAGCCACCGTCCGTACGACCTCATCGCAACCCACCATAGACCGATTTCAGGTTGATCTGATCCCACCACGCAGGTTCGGCACGCCCCCAGCGGCGTTGTCCTCCTTGCCGGGGCCCCACCCCGGCTGCGTCGTCCGCCTTGCTGGGAACGCGCCGCCCTCAGCGTGGACGGGCTCACCTCAACCTGAAAGCGGTCTAACGCGGGTGGAGCGCATCCCAAAATTCAGCCCCGATCGCCTCGAGGTGGCGCAGGCATCGATCGAGCTCGCGCCAGTCCTTCTGCACCAGGCGATCGCCCGCGAGGGGGCTGCGGGCGAAGTCGCGGATCCGGCTCAGGGCGTAGCGGGCGGCCACGAAGTGGAGCGCGCCGCGCAGGCGATCCGGGTCGGCGCCCGGCGCCCGGCCGTAGCCCTCGAGGAGCGCGCGCGCCCCCGCGGCGTCGGGCCCCGCGTCGGTCCAGCAGAAGATCAGCAGGCCCACCGCCAGGTCCCACTCCCGGGGCAGATCGCAGGCCATCTCGAAGTCGAGGACCCCGGTGATCCGTCCGCCCTCCCAGTGGAGGTTGTCGGGGAAGAGATCGCCGTGCCCCACGAGGGGGGCCTCTCCCGCCGGGAGGGTCACCGCCTCCCGGCCTCGCTCCAGGGCCCGCCGGATCCGGGGGAGGGCCTCGCCGACCTCTCCCCCCGGGGCCTCCGCCTCCAGCGCCCGCAGCCAGCCCTCCACGGTCGCGCCGCCGTAGGGGTTCGAGCGCCGCCCGGCGAAGCCGGCGGAGGCGAGGTGGAGGCGGGCGAGGAGGGCGCCGAGGGAGCGCAGCTCGGGGGGCCCGAGCGTGGCGGGCTGCCGCGGGCCTCCCGGGACCGCCTCGAAGAGGGCGGCCGGCGCCCCGGCCAGCTCCCGGAAGAGGCGGCCGTCCCGGTGCACGACCACCTCCGGCAGGTGGAGGGGCTCCGCCACCCCGGCGGCGAGGCGCGGGGCGAGGTGGCGCAGGAGGGCGAGCTCGTACTCGACCTCCCCGATCGGCGTCCCCTCGTAGCGGCGCAGGTAGCGGGTGCGCCCGGCGTGGCGCAGCCGGTAGGTGGTGTGGATCGAGCCCTCGGCCACCCCCTCGCTGGCCTCCAGGTGGGCGCCCTCTAGCCCCGCCGCCTCGAGAAAGGCCGCGATCTCGGTGGCTTGGAGGGGGGTGTGGACCGCCATGGACCTCACCTTACTTCAAAGGTCCCGCCGGGATCGGTCAGTCGTCCGATGCCCGTTTTCGCCTGGGCTGGGCTAGGCTCACAGGATGAGGTCCATCAAGGGAGGGGTGTGGCTCGTCGCCGTGGTTGCCCTGCTGTCCGCCGCTTGCGGCGGGAACGGCACGGTGACCCCTGACGGTGGCGGAACGACGGACGGCGGAACCGACGGCGGCAGCGGTGCCGGCCGGAGGCTCTCGGTGGTCGGTCCACCCCTGGTGAGCGTCCAGACGGGCACCACCGCCCAGCTCCAGGTCGCCCTGGTCCAGGAGAACGTCGGCGCGGTCGCCGGCGAGGTGATCACCTTCCAGATCATCGGCAACTCCGCGGACTCGGCCCTGGGCGGCGCCCTCACCGGCACCGCCGTCACCGACGCGGGCGGCCTCGCGGCGATCACCCTGAACGCGGGCATGACCGAGACCACCTTCCAGGTGGCCGCCTCGGCGCAGGGCGCCAACCAGGTCGCCTTCGGCGTCCAGGTGATCCAGCTCCAGCAGATCCTCCAGATCGTCCGGACCCCCACCGTCCGGGTCCAGGCCAACGGCCTCCAGGCCATGGTCGACTCGACGGCCTTCACCAAGGTGCTGCTGCGGGTGCGGATCACCGACCAGTTCGGCAACGCCCTCGAGGGGGTGCCGGTCTACTACTCCTTCCAGACGACCGCCTCGAGCGCGGCCTTCGTCGACGCGGCGGTCACCCCCACCACCGGCGGCGGCGGCGAGGCCCAGATCACCCTCGACACGGGCACCGACCTCCAGGACACCTTCATCATCACGGCCCGCAGCGACGCCTCGGCCACGGCCACCTGGACCGTCACGCTGCAGGACGCGGCGATCAAGCTCTGCGCCGGCAACCAGGACTGCCCCCAGGGGCAGTACTGCGACGGCAACGGCATCTGCCAGGGCGTGCCGGGCTGTGACCCCACCCAGGGCATCGACTGCCCGGTGGGCTACCAGTGCTCGCCGAACAACGAGTGCCTGCCGGTGTTCGGCGGGGTCTGCGTCGACGACAGCAACTGCGGCAACGGCTTCCACTGCGACACGACCACCGGCGCCTGCGTGGCGGACAACCCCTCCTGCGACGCCACCAACCCCTGCCCCTCGGGCTTCGTCTGCAACGCCGGCGCCTGCGAGCCGGTCGGCGTCATCCCCGACATCTCCGGCCCCTGGTACACCGAGCACGTCTTCGACATCTCGGGCGCCATCCCCTTCGTGGCGGACATCGCCGGTCCCATCCGCACCATCGACCGCATCCTGGTGGGCGACTTCGGGCTGCCGGGCTTCATCGAGGACATCATCGCCTCGGTGGTGCAGCAGTACATCCCGGGCTGGGTGGTCGACCTCATCCACGTCCTCGACGTCATCGCGACCCTGCTCAACGAGCTGCGCTCGATGGGCTACATGACCATCACCCAGACCGACGGCGCCTGGACCGGCACCGAGGTCTGGGAGAGCTTCGTCTTCTACGACCTCACCCTCTGCAGCTCGATCCCCGCCGACCCCACCCCGCCCTGCGCCCGGGTCGACCTCTTCACCTCCGGCCCCGGCGTCCCCGCCGATCTCGGGCTGAAGGTGAAGCCCTTCAACGGCACGGTGAGCGAGAGCGTCGTCGTGGTGAACGAGCGCGAGGCCGAGATGCGGGTGGCCAAGCTGGTGGGCTGGCTGGTCGACGAGCTGATCGACCGCTTCACCCCCTACAGCACCCTCTCCGAGGCCCTGGTGGCCGTCGTGGACTGCGAGAGCATCGGCTCCTTCGTCGCGAACAACAGCTTCGGCCTCCTCTCGGAGTCCGCCGCCGAGGGCATCTGCAACTCCCTGGTCGGCAGCGTGGCCCAGACGGTCACCGACCGGCTCTACGGGTTCGCCTTCGACCTCGGGGTGCTGACCTTCCACGGTGAGGCGAACATCACCGAGATGCGCACCACCCAGGCGCGCGAACTGGGCACGGCGAACCACGAGTCCACCCGCGACGGCTGGTACGACGGCGAGTTCCTCACCAGCATCCTCCGGGACATCGAGGGCACCTGGCGCGCCTCGCGCCGTCAGATCCCCTAGCGGGTGCCGGCGGCCCTTTCGGGCCAGTTCTTGCGACCACCCGGTCCGCCCCATAGCATCGGGGCGGTACGTGTAGATCGTGGCGACTGCAGACTCCCAGAACCAGCCCCAGAACATCGGGCCCTACCGGCTGGTGCGCCTGCTGGCCCAGGGCGGCATGGCCGAGATCTGGCTGGCCGACCACCCCCAGCACGGGGAGTGCGTGGTCAAGCGGGTCCACCCGCACCTGACCTCGAACACCGAGTTCCTGATGATGTTCGTGGACGAGGCGCGGATCGCCGCCCGCCTCAACCACCCCGGCTGCGTCCACATCTTCGATCTGGGGAAGGAGGGCAGCACCTACTACATCGCGATGGAGTACATCCACGGGGAGGACATCCGCTCCATCGCCCGCCAGGCCCGCGCCGCCCAGATCCCCCTGCCCCGCAAGCTGGCGGTCGCCATCATCATGGGCGCGGCCGAGGGCCTGCACTACGCGCACGAGCTGATGGACGGCGGGGGCCGCCCCCTGAACATCGTCCACCGCGACGTCTCCCCCCAGAACATCCTGGTCACCTTCGATGGCCGGGTGCGGATCGTGGACTTCGGCATCGCCAAGGCGGCGGATCAGGCCAACCGCACCCGCTCCGGGGTGCTGAAGGGCAAGTACGCCTACATGGCCCCCGAGCAGATCCTCGGCGTCCCCCTCGACCGGCGCACCGACGTCTTCGCCCTGGGCATCCTCCTCTACGAGCTGACCACCGGCCGGCGCCTCTTCAAGGCCAAGACCGAGCTCGAGACGATGCGCCGGATCACCCAGAACATCTTCACGCCCCCCGCGGCGGCCTCTCCGGGCTACCCCCCCGACCTGGAGCGGATCGTCCTGAAGGCGATCTCCAACGACCGGATCAACCGCTACGAGTCCGCCCAGGCCCTGCGCGACGACCTCGCGGCCTTCCTCGAGGCTCACCGGGTGACGGTGACCGAGGAAGACCTGGCCGAGCTGATGAAGCAGGTCTTCGCCGAGCGCCTCGCGGCCATCGACGTGGCCCGCCAGAGCGGCGACGCCTCGGCGCTCCTCGACGCGCGCTTCGGCCTGGAGGGCTCCGACGCCTCGGACGAGATCCCCGCCCCGCCCGCCCCGGCGCCGAGCTCCCCCGGCCCCCTGATGGTGGACGAGACCGCCGCGCCGACGACCCTCGATCGAGAGCCGCTGATCACCGCGGAGGAGGACGAGGACGGCTTCACCGACCGCGCCCCGCCGGTGAGCCCGATGGCCCTGGGCCGGGCGCCCCGGCCGGCGCCGGTCGAGGTCGGGGAGGAGGGCCTGGCCCCCACTCAGCTCGCCGCGGTCCTGCCCGGGGCCATCGAGCCGGCCGCCAAGATCACCGAGACCCACCTGCCGGCGGTCCACCTCCCGCTCCCCGCGCCGGCACCGGCGCCGGCCCCCGAGCACAACCCGGACCTCCGGCGCACCGAGCCCACGCTGGCCGCCGTGTGGATCCCCCCCGAGCCCCAGATCTCGCGGGAGGGTCCCCGGCCCCTCGAGGGGGTGGTCGGCGACGCCCGGCTGGGCCTGCCCTCGGAGGGGGGCGCCGCCGAGGCCACCCTCACCGAGGCGGTCGATCCCGCCCAGCAGGGCTGGATCGAGGCGCCCGCCCCCGCCGAGGACTGGGAGCTCGAGCCGCCCACACAGGGCAGCGGCCTCCTCTCCCGGATCGTGGCCATCCTGCTGGTCGCCGGGGCCTGCGTCGCGGGCCTGGCCTGGTACCTCTCGGCGCCGGCCGCGAGCGTGGCCCCGGCCGAGGAGCTGGCGGTGGCCCTGCAGAGCACGCCGCCGGGCGCCGAGATCCACCTCGACAGCCTGCGCCTGCGCCAGAAGACCCCCACCGTGCTCACCGGCCTGGAGCGCGGGCGCGCCTACGAGGTCCGCCTCTCCTTCCCCACCGGCGAGAGCTGGGTCCAGACCTTCAAGCCCGAGGAGATCCCGGGCAACCCGCCGACCGTGATCCACACCTTCCCGGGGATGGGCGCCACCCCGGAGCCGGCCGCCGCCCCGGCGGGCGCCAGCCTCGGTGAGGGCTACCTCACCATCACCGGCGGCAACGGCCTGGTCTTCGTGGACGGGGAGCAGGCCGGCAAGCTCCCCCTCTCCCGCTACCCGCTCCCGGCCGGCCCCCACGCGGTGGAGATCCAGCGGGGCAAGCGCAAGCAGCGCTTCGAGATCGAGATCCTCGAGGGCGAGACCCTGGTGAAGAAGCTCGGCCGGCGCCAGCGCTGACCGGAGCGCTCAGCCCAGGCGCTTCTCGAGCCAGGCGAGGGTGCGCTCGATGGGCGCCTCGCGCCCGATCTCCCGGTAGATCTCGTGGCGCATGCCCTCGTAGCTCTCCCACTCCTTGTCGCGGACGCTCAGGGCGTCGAAGAGCTTCCGGCTGGCCTCGGGGCTGACGATGGTGTCGGCCTCGGCCTGGAGGATCAGCAGGGGGGTCACGATCTCCGAGGCCCGCCGCTTAACCTCCTCCTGCACCTGCTGCATCTGGGTGAACCAGCTGGGCGTGGTGGTGTGGCCGTAGAGGGGATCGTTGCGGGTCTCCTCCTGGAAGGCCTCGTCGCGGGTGAGGTTCTCGGCCTCCAGCTCGTTGCCGAGGGGGAGGTGGGGGATGATCTTCCCGATCACCCGCGCCGCCAGCACCTTCAGCGCCGGCGGCTCGAAGCCGAGGGCCAGGAAGGGGCAGGTGAGCACGGCGCCGGTGAGGCCCGAGGGGCGATCGAGCAGCCAGCGCAGGGTGATCAGGCCGCCGTGACTGTGGGCGACCACGAAGAGGGGCGCCGAGTCGGTGATCTCGGCGCGCACCCGCGCGACGAAGGTGGAGAGATCGGAGACGAACTCGCCGAAGCGCCCGACGTGGCCGCGGCGGCCCTCGGACTTGCCGTGGCCCCGGTAGTCGAAGGCGTGGACGGCGAAGCCGCGATCGGCGAAGGCCTCGATCACGTGGGGGTAGCGGCCGCTGTGGTCGCTGTAGCCGTGGACGAGGACGATCCGGGCCTTCACCTCGGCGGGCACGACCGAGCGCCAGAAGAGCCGAGTCCCGTCCGGGGCCTCGAAGAAGCCGTCGTCCCTCACCCGATCCGCGTCCTGATTCATGGCTGTGTCACTCATGTAGGGCGATGGAAGGTATTTGCCTACATCGGATCGGTCAAGGTGCCTTCAGCTGCCGCAGGCGGGTCTCGACCCGCTCGCGCCGCGAATCCTCCAGGCCCGGCAGGCCGAGGAGGTGCCGGAAGAGCTTCCGCGCCCGGCTCTCCTGCCCCGCCTGCCAGTGGGCCTCGGCGAGGTGCTCGAGCACCTCGGCCTCGACGGGGAGGAGGCGGACGGCCCGCGTCAGGGCCTCCACCGCCTCTCCCGGGCGCTGCCGCGCCAGGAGGACCCAGCCCAGGGTGTCGAGGATGTAGCCGTTGTTCGGCTCGAGCTCGAGGGCCCGGCGGGCGAGGGCCTCGGCCTCCTCCAAACGCTCTCCCTTCTCGGCCCAGGTGTAGGCCAGGAAGTTGAGGGCGTCGGCCCGGTCCGGGTCCGCCCGGCTCACCGCCTGCATCAGGGTGAGGGCCTCCTCCCGCCGCTGCTGCTGCAGGAGCACCGTCGCCAGGAGGTACTGCAGGTTCTGGTCCCGCGGCCGCAGGCGCAGCTCCGCCCGCAGGAGGCGGAGGGCCTCCTCCGGGCGCTTCAGGGTGAGCAGGGCCGTGGCCCGCGCGGTGAGCACGCGCACGTCGTGGGTCAGGGCCGCCGGCACGCGGGCGACCGCGCCCTCGAGCCCCTCGAGATCCCCGAGGCGCGCGAGCACCTCGATCTCGAGGGTGTGGGCCTCCAGGGGGGGCGTGCGCCCGCGCCCCAGGAGGCGCAGCTCGGCGAGGGCCTCCTCGTCCCGCCCGAGGTCCCCGAGGAGAGAGGCCCGGGCCAGGCGCGCCTCGGCGCCGTAGACCGGATCCGCGGTGGCCCGGGCGAAGGCGCCGAGCGCCAGGGCGTGCTCGCCGCGCATCTCGCGCAGGTAGCCCTCGAAGAAGGACAGGTCCAGGCGCTTCGGCGCCAGCGCCCGGGCGCGCTGCAGGCGCGAGAGCGCCAGCTCGAGCTCCCCGCGCTCCGCGGCGGAGAGGGCCACCTGCCGCAGGGTGTCGGCGCTCCCCGGATCCCCCGCGAGGAGCTTCTCCTCCGCGGCCCGGGCGTCGGCGTCCTGGCCGAGCTCTCCGTGGAGGCGCGCCACGCTGACGAGCAGGGGGAAGCGCTCCTCGGCGAGCACCACCGCGTCGTCGTAGGCGCGGATCGCACAGGCGCGATCGCGGAGGGCCTGGCAGACCCTGCCCTCGTGCTCCGCCGCCGCGGCGTCCTCGGGGACCGCCTCCCGGGCGCGGTGGAAGGCCAGGCGCGCCCCCTTCAGGTGGCCCGCCCGCTCGAGGTCCAGCCCCAGCGCCTTCCAGGGCGCGCCCTCCCGGCTCTCCCTGCCCTCGAGCACCTCGTAGATCCGCAGGGCCTCGTCCACCCGCTCCTCCTCCAGCAGGAGCGCCGCGAGATCGACGTAGGCCTCCGGCTGGTCCGGGGCCGAGTCGATGGCCCGGCCCAGGGCCGCCTCGGCCTCGGCCTTCGCGCCGGTCGCGAGGTGGATCCGCGCCAGGAGGCGGTGCGCCTCGGTGAGCCCGGGATCCAGGCGGGCCGCGCGGGCGACGGCCTCCCGGGCCGACGTGAGCTTCCCCGCGTGGTAGCGCGCCCGGGCCAGCGCGAGGTGGAGCTGGGCGCTCTCGGGATCGTGGAGGACCGCCTCGGCCAGCTCGCGCTCGGCCCGGCCGTAGGCGCCGTCCTCCAGGGCCACGCTCCCCTCGAGGAAGTGGCGATAGGCGGCCGCGCTCGACCAGGGCCGCACCGGCGCCGGCCGCAGGGCGTCGGCCATCGCCGCGAGATCCCCACCCCCCCGGGCGCCGGCCTCGGCCGGCGGGTCCACGGGCGCACCGGTGCTCGGCGCGCGGGTGGAGGGCTCCGGCGCGGCACCCGTGGTGGTCGCGCAGGCGGTGGCCCCCAGGAGGAGGACCGTGATGACGGCTCCCTTCGCGATCACGATCAGAAAGTGTACCCGAAGGTCAGGTGCAACCGTCCTCCCCGATTCACGAGCGAGGGCAAGGGATCTTCCCCCGGCACCGGGTTCGGGCGCCGGTTGGCCAGCACCGCCGGCAGCACCGCGGGGTAGCCGTAGGCCAGCGAGATCGGCCCCACGGGCGTGACGTAGCGCAGGGCCGGGCCGACCGTCAGGGTCAGGGGCCCGAAGCTGGGGGCGGGCGACTCGGAGACCGCCGCCGCGTCGGCGAAGAGGGCCAGCTGTACCGTCCCGAAGCCCACGTTCTGCAGGAGGTACCAGCGCAGCTCGACCGTCCCCTCGAGGAGGCTGCGGGCCACCGGCCAGGCGCCCTCGGCCTGGGAGATCCGCAGCTTCAGGCCCCGGACGCTGGCGTCACCGCCGTAGGAGAAGGCCTCGCTCTCCGGCAGGGTGAGGGTCCCCCCGGTCGGCCAGCCCAGGCCGATCCGTCCGCCCATGGCCAGGACGATCGGGCCGCCGGCCACCTGCTCCTCGCCCAGGTCGACGGCGAAGGGCGTTCCCAGGCCGAGATAGAGCTGCCCCGAGACCATGGCTCGCAGGAAGCTGGCGCCCTGACTCAGGGGAGAGAGCCAGGGGCGGGCCAGCTCGAAGCGCAGCTCGAGGAGGCCCCCGCCGCGCGGGTCGAGGAAGGAGTCCCGCCAGTCCGCCTTCAGGGAGGGCGTGAGCCGGCCGATGTTGGTGAAGTCCGCCTCCCCGTTGCCACCCTCCTCGTTGATCGACTGGTAGTCGTTGGTCGAGAGCCCGTAGCGCAGGGCCGCGGTGAGATCGGGGCAGGCCTTGCAGCGGGTCTGGCGCAGGAGCAGCCGGGAGAGCCCGCCGGCGATGCCGATGCGCCGCTCCTGGAAGGTGGCCTTCTCCCGGTAGTTGTAGAAGGCCGTGCCCTGCACGTCGAAGGGCGCGCCGAAGGGCTCGGGGGCCGAGAGGAGCACGTCGGCCGTGTCCGAGTTGCCCACCCGGAAGGCGGGATCGATCAGGCCGAAGATCCAGCCCGCCCGGGCGCGGGCCTCCAGGCGCACCGCCCTCCCCAGGAGGTTGCGGTCGCGAAGGTCGAGACCGAAGGCGAGGCCGTCGTCGGTGGAGGCGGAGAGCACCAGGTCCAGGGTCGTGGCCGTGCGCTCCTTCACCTCGACCGAGAGCCAGGTCACCCCGTCCTCCCGCCAGCTACCGAGGGGCTCGAGGTCGACCGTGGAGAAGGGCCCCAGCTCGAGCAGCGCCCGCCGGGAGGCCCCGAGGACCAGCAGGTCGAGGTCGTCGCCGGGATCGAGCTCGAGGCGCTCCTCGAGCAGGCTCACCCGGGTGCGGAAGTCGCCGCTGACGAGGATGCCTCCGAAGCGGCTCTTGGGGCCGGGCGTGACCCGGTAGTGGAGGGTGGCCGGCCCCCCTTCCGAGGGCGAGGGCCGCTCGAGATCACGCTTGACCACGCCGCCGGCGTAGCCCGCCCGGGCCAGCCAGACGTGGATCTCCCGGCGGTCGGGGCCCAGCAGGGAGTGGACGTAGGGCGTGCCGGTGCGCAGCCCCAGCGCCTCGGTGAGCGCCTTCGGGTCGATCTCCGGCGGGAGGCCCTCCAGGGTCATCGCCTCGACCCAGCGCCGCGGCCCCTCGACGATGCTGTGGACCACCCGGATCTTCCCACCCGGGCTCAGCTCGCTGCGGCTCTTCACCTCGGCGGCGGCGTAGCCCCTCGCCACGTAGGCTCGCTCGATGGCCCGACGGTCGGCGGCGAGGACCTCGTCCACCAGCCGGGAGCGAGTGACGAGGCCGGGTGGCTGGATTTTGAGCTCGACCTCGCGCAGGAGCTGCTCCCGGCTCATCACCTCGTTGCCCTCGAAGTCCACCGCGCTCACGGACGCGCGCTCCCCCTCCGTGATCTCGAAGGAGTGCCAGAGGGTGCCCTCCTCGGGCGTGGTCAGCTGGGTCTCGACGGTGGCGCCGTGGTAGCCGCGCTCCTGGTAGGCCTTGCGCATCGCCTCGGCCGAGGACTCGGCCTCGACCGTGTCCGCCGCGCCCACCTCGCGGAAGGTGAGCTTCTTCTCCAGGGTGCTCGTGCCGAGGGAGCGGTTGCCCAGGAAGCGCACCACCACCCGCGGGCCGGCGTCGAGCTCCAGGGTGAGGTCCGCGCCGTGGCGCTCCTGATCCACCGCCCAGCGCACCTCGACCCGGGCCTCCGGGTAGCCGTGGTCCTTGAGCAGCTCCTCGAGCTTCTCGGCGTCCTGCTCGGCGCGGCGCGGGATGAAGCGGTCTCGCCACATCCCCAGGGTGCGGTGGGTGAAGAGCTTCTTCACCTCCTTGCGATCGACCTCGGCCGGCAGCGCACCCTCGAGCTCGATCTTCCGCAGGCGGGCCGGGCGGCCGGCCTCGACCCGCACCTCCAGCTCCAGCCCCTTGGCCGGCTCGGCGCCCGGCACCCGCCGGGTGGTGAGGAGGACCTTCGAGCCGAAGAAGCCCTCCTTCTCCAGGTAGGACTCCAGGCGCAGGCGCTGGCGCTCGAGGGTGTCCTCCAGCTCCTTCACCACGGTGCCGGGGCGCAGGAAGATCCGGCGCCGGAGATCCTCGACCAGCACCGCGAAGGGGATCTTCCCCGCGATCTTCACCCGGTAGACGATCTGCCCCGGCACGATGGCGCAGGCCACCACGCCTCCCTCCTGAGCCGAGCACTCGGCCCGCTCGAAGCCCGGGTACTCGCGCAGGAGGCGGGAGCGCTCGTCCGGCGTGAAGCGTTTGCCCTCGGGCGAGCGCAGGTAGAGGGCCAGGCGCTCACAGAACTTCGGCCAGCCCTTCCACTCGGTCTGGAGGAGGGTGAGAGCGAAGGTCTCGCCGTCGCCCGCCTCGACCCGGCACTCGCTGCGCAGGGCGCCCTCGTCCTGCGCCCGCGCTGCGGCGGGGGCGAGGAGCCCGAGGAGGAGGCCGACGAGGCCGAGGGCAGGCGCGCGCGTCATTTTCCCAGCAACCTCAGCTTCAGCTCGAGCCGGCTGCTGCTCTCATCCTTGTCCTTGGACTCGGCCGAGGCCCCGCTCACCGACTCCCCGGTGTACTCCAGGAAGAGGCGATCGGAGAGGAGGAAGCGCGCCCGCCCGGTGGCGATCGAGCGCGACTCGAAGCTGCGCTCGAAGGAGCCCTCCAGGCGCAGGCGGCGGGTGATCTCCTTGCCGGCGGTGACCGTGACCCCCTCGCTGGTGATGCCAGCGTCCAGCTGCAGCTCGAGGTTCAGGTTGCGCTCGAGCTGCTGGGTGACGAAGCGGGTCAGGGGCGCAGCCAGCTGCGAGCCCACCATCGCGAGCGCCGCGTTCGCCGCGCCCGAGCCGCCGCCCCCCGACTCGAAGTCCGGCGCCACCCGCCCGGTGGTGAGGAGGGAGAGGACCTCGAGCTGGGAGAGGCTCGGATCGGCGGTGAGCTCCAGGGGCATCTCCTCGAAGGGATCGCCGGCCAGCCCCATGGTGATGAAGTAGGTGGGCTGGGCGTCGCCGCCGACCAGGGGCGGGGTGACCTCACCCTCGGCGCGCAGGTTCAGGATCGGCGCGATGCCCTCCCCGCCGGTGGGCTCGAAGTCGATCCGCGCCTCGGTCACGTCGAGGGTGGCGGCCGGGAAGACGATCGTGCCCTGGGTGGAGGAGATCTTCCCCTCGATGAGGGGATCGGCGGCCGTCCCCTGGATCTTCAGGTCGCTGTCGAGGGAGAGGTCGAGGCTGAGGGGGCCGGCGTTGGCGACGACCTCGAGCCCGCCCGCGCTGACGGCGGTGAGATCGAGGCCGATGCCCTCGAGCCAGGGGTAGGTCACCGCCAGGGGCTCGTCGAGCTCGACCTCCTGCGCCCGGAAGTTGAAGCGCTTCAGCTCGAACTTCTGCAGGTAGCGGCCCCGGACGATCTCCACCTCGCCCCGCACCAGGGTCTCGGGGAGCGTCCCCTCCACCCCCAGCATCCCGTTCACCTCCAGCACCAGATCGGGCAGCCGCAGGGGCAGCCCCTCGGCCCGGATACCCAGGCGGTGGGCGCCGGCCCTCTCCCCGGAGAGGGTGATCATCCCCGAGGCCGAGAAGGTACCGCTGCCGATCTCGCCGACGATGCCCTGGAGGATGGCCTCGCTGCCGCGCAGCTCGATGCTGCCGCTCGAGAGGTGGATCTCCCTCACCACCGTCCGCGGGCGCAGCATCGCCGGGCCGTTCAGGGAGATCTCGCCCTGCAGATCCGGCGCCTCCGGCGTCCCCCGGATCTTCAGGGCGATCCCGATCCGCCCGCTCGCCCGGGAGATCGCCTCGACGAAGGGCGGCAGGAGGGAGAGGTCGACCTCGCCGGTCGCGTCGAGGGCGAGGCGCTCACCCACGCTGCCGCCGGCGCGCAGGCGCCCGCCGGTCCCCGTGAGCAGGAAGGGCTCGAGGGTCAGGCCTTCTGCCCCGTAGCGCAGCTTCACCGGGCCCTGCTGATCGAGGCGGACCCCGGCCAGGGAGAGCTCCAGGGTGGTGAGCTCGGTCGCGACCTCCCAGGCCTCGCCCACCAGGTCGAAGGAGAGGCGGCCGGCGGTGACGATCTCGGTCTCGTACTCGGAGAGGGAGGGGACGAGGGAGGAGACGGCGAAGCGCCGGAGGGAGCCGTCGCCGCTGATCGTCAGCCCACCCTCGGCGAGCGTGATCGAGGCCTGGCCGTCCAGCACCCCGAGGGCCGCGAGGCTCAGCTGCACCCCGCCGGGCAGGGGCGTCAGGCGGGCGATGGCCTCGCCCCCGGGCAGCCGCTCCCCCTTCACCTGGAGGCCGGTCGCGCGCAGCTGGCCGCGAATCTCCGGGATGGGCAGCGCGCCCTCCAGCGTGAGGTCGGCGCTGATCAGCGCGTCGATCGGCGGAGGCGCCGGCCCGGCCCTCGCCTCGTCGGCCTCCGCGGCGTCGCCGGCCGCGGGCGGGGCGGGCGGCATCAGCGGAGCGATCCGCAGCCCCTCGGTCCGCAGCCGCGTCGAGCGCAGGCCGGCGCCGTCGTCGATCAGGGTCCCCTCGACCCGCACCGTGCCGGCGTCTCCGATCAGGCTGGCGTCCACCCGCAGGGCGCTGCGCTGGCCTCCGATCTCGAGGCCCAGGGTCCCCAGCGCGATCCCCTCGACCACCAGACCCTCGACGCCGATGGGGCCCCGCACCGTGGGGTCACGCCAGGCGCCCTCGACCTCCAGGTTCGCACCGATCACCCCCGCGAGCTGCAGGTCCGGGAGGAAGGGGCGCAGCAGGGCGGTGGGCAGGCCCTCGAGGCGCAGCGTCAGATCCAGGGTCTCGCGCTCGAGGTCGACGCTGCCCTCTCCGCCGAGGGCGCCGCCGCCCTCGGGCTCCAGCTTCACGCGCTCCAGGCGCAGGGCCTGACCCTCGGCGACGACCAGGGCCTCCAGGGTCTCCAGGGGGACCCCGCCCAGCCGCCCGCGCTTCACCCGCGCGCTCGCCTGACCGGTGGGCGCGCGCAGCGAGCCGCGCAGATCGCCCTCGAAGTAGAGCAGGCCCTCGACCTCGGGGAGGGCCAGCGCCGAGAGGGCGAGCCCGCTGCCCTCGACCGCGAAGGCGCCGCGGGGATCGGCGACGAGGGCGCCTCCCTCGTCGAGGAGGGTCACCTTGCCGGTGGCGCGCAGAGTGCCGTGGACCACCGAGACCCGGGCGTCCTTCAGGGCCAGGCTCTGGCCGTCCCAGTCGAAGGGGAGGAGGCCCGAGAGCGGGGCGAGCCAGGGGTTCTTCAGGCCCTCGAGCTCCAGGCTGCCCCCGGCCGTCGGCGCCCGGATCGGCCCCTCGACCCTCGCCTGCAGCTGCGCCCGGCCGCCCAGCCCCTTCAGGTCGAAGGCCTCCGCCAGGGGACCGAGCTCGGCCGAGACCACCCGGGTGTCGAGGCGCAGCCGCAGATCGTCGTCGAGGCGCACCCAGCCCCGGGCGAAGACCGAGGTCTCGCCGGCGACGAGGCTCGTCCCCTCGGCGAGCACGACCTTCTCCGCGTCGAGCTTCCCCTTGCCCTTCAGGGTGACCGTGCCGGGCAGCCCGGCGGGCAGGGCCCGGGGCATCCCCTCGATCCGCAGATCGAGGGACCAGTCGGCGGCGAGCTCGGTGAGGAGCGCCCCGGAGAGCCCGACCCGGCCGCTCACCTTCCCCGGCAACCACTCGGCCGGCGCCCCGAAGGGCTCCGCCAGCGCCGCCGGGATCTTCTCGAGCTTCGCCGTGAGCTCGAAGGTCCCCGGCTCGGGCAGCAGCCGCGCCGCGCCGCTCGCCTCGACGCGCCCCGTCCCCAGGCCGGCCTCCAGCCGGCGCAGGGCGAGGCCGCCCTCGGAGAGGCCCGCCTCCAGCCGCAGGGCCTCCACCACCAGCTCCTCGCGGGTGAGGCGCGGCGCCGTGGCGACCAGCTCGATCCCGGGGTTGCCCAGGGTCCCGCTGCCCTGGATCGTGAACGTCACCCGGCCCCCCAGGTCCGGCAGCTCGAGGGCGGGCGCGTCGAGCTCCACCTGCCCCTCGAGGGAGGCCCGCAGCCCCCAGTCCCGGTCGAGGTCCAGCTCGGAGAGGCGCAGCTCGCCGCCGAGCTCGAGGCCCTCGCCGCGCGCCCGGGCGCCCTCGACCTCGAAGTGGGAGCCGGGCCCCTCCGCGTCGCGGTGGTAGCGGCCCTGGCGGATCGTCACGGGGGCGAGGGTCAGGCTGCGCTCCAGGGCGTGGAGCGTGACCGCCTCGGCCTTCACCCCCTCGAGGAGGGCCTCCACCCCCGGCAGCGTCAGATCGAGGCTGCCCCCGGCGAGCTCGAGCCCCCGCGCCTCGACCGAGAGGGACTCGAGGACGAGGTCGACGTCCAGATCCTCCAGCACCAGCGAGTCGAGGCTCACCCGCCAGCCCGAGGGGGTGTCGTCGTCCGGATCGCCCTCACCGTAGCCGTCGGGCAGCACCGCCTCGATGAGGGCGAAGGCCGGCGGCTCGGGCCGGCCGGGCGCCGCCGGCTGCGGCGGCAGGAGGGAGATCACGGCCTCGCGCAGGATCACCTCCCGCAGCAGGACGCGCTGCTGGAGCAGATCGACGAGGGCGATCTCGGCCTCCAGCTCCCGGGCCTCCATCACCCGCTCGCCCCGGGGGGCGAAGACCCGCACCGACTCCAGCCGGATCCGCTCGGGGAAGCGCTCCCAGTGGAAGGCCTCCATCTCCAGCCGGCCCTGCAGCACCTGCGCGAAGACCTCGGTGGCGATGGCCTGGGCGCGCTCCTCGGTCAGGTAGACCCGCAGGCCCAGCGCGAGGACGAGGAGCAGGATCAGGAGCCCGACGGAGAGGACCACCGCGACCCGCCGGGCCCGCCGCAGGTAGCGGTCCCGTCTCCGCTCCCGGATCGTCGGCGTCTCGGCGCCGTCGGGGGGCGTGTCAGACACGGCAGACCGCACCACCGCGGCGGGCGTCACCGGCGCCGGTGCCCCCCTCGCCCACGGCGTGCGCCCCCCCGAAGTACATGCTCGGCGTGTCGAAGACGACGAGCTCCCCGACACGGGAGGCGAGGCGCTCGAGGACGGCCACGTCGTAGCTGCCCCGCACGCCCCGGCGCTCGATGTTGAGGGTGCGGCCCTCGAGGTGCATCCGGGGGAGGTCCACCGCGTCCACCAGCGGCCGCTCGCCGAGGAGGGCGTGCACCAGCACCTGGAGGATCGCCGAGCGGATCCGGTTCGATCCCCCGCTGCCCACGGCGAGGACCGGGCGGCCCTCCCGCGTCACGATCGAGGGGCACATCATCGAGGTGAGGCGGGTGCCCGGCCGGTCGGAGTGGAAGCCCTCGGGGTGGAGATCTTCCTCGCCCAGGAAGTTGTTGGCCTGCATCCCGGTGCCCGGGACGAGGTGGCCGCAGCCCTCCCCGTTGCTGTGGGTGAGGGAGCAGGCCCTCCCCGCGGCGTCGATGACGCTGACGTGGGTGGTGCGCCCGAGGTGGTTGTCGGGCCGGGCGGCGGCGAAGGCCGGCCCCTCGACCACCGCCCGCTCGAAGGGCTCGCGCCAGCGGCGGATCGACTCCTCGCCCAGGAACGCGGCGACCACCTCGTCGGGGGGGACGGCGCCGGAGCGCAGCAGGGGGGCGAGGGCCGCCTGCCGCGCCTGGTTGGCCACCGCCATCACCGCCAGGAGGTGGTCGGCGGTCGCCCCCGGATCCCTCCAGACGCCGCGCTCGACCGGAGCCAGCAGCTTCAGGGAGAAGGCGATCAGCAGGCCGCCGCTGGCCGGCGGCGGCGGCAGGTGGACGGTCAGGCCCCCGGGCAGGCCGATCCGGATCGGCACGGTGGTCTTCGCCACCGCCGCGTCGAGATCGGCGTCGGTCATCCGCCCGCGGGGCGGCCCGAAGCCCTCGAGGAGCTCCGGCCGGCCGGGCACCTTGCCGCCGGCGGCCACCCGCTCGAGCAGGCCCGCGAGCTGGGGCACGAAGTAGGGGTCACCCTCGCCGATGAGCCGGCCGCCCGGCGCGATGATCTCCGAGGCCTCGGGGGTGAAGCGCAGGATCGGCTCGAGGATCTCCACGATGGGCGCGATCTCGGCGGAGAGGGGCACCCCCGCCCGCGCCAGCTCGATGGAGGGCGCGACCACCTCCGCCAGGGTCTTGACGCCGTGCGCCCGCTGCAGCTCGACCAGGCCCGGCAGGATCAGGGGCACCGCCGCCGCGCCGCGGCCGACGTGGAAGACCTGGCTGGTGGGCCCGAAGCTGACGTCGATGGCCACGAAGTCGAGGCTGGGATCCTCCAGCGCCGGGGGCAGGCCGAGGCCGGGCACCTCGGCGAAGAAGTCCCAGGCCTCCTCGTGGCCCTCCCCGTCGGAGTAGGTGGCGAAGCCCCCCCCGAAGGGGGAGGCCAGGACGGGCTCGCAGGCGAAGGCGGCGAAGGCCGCGGCCACCGCGGCGTCCACCGCGTTGCCCCCCTCCTCGAGCAGGCGGGCACCGGCCGCGGCGGTCCGGCGATCGCCGGCGGCGACGCAGCCGTGGGCCGCGCCCTGATTCCCCTTCGGATGCACTCTCGAGCTGTCGGACATCGCGCCGATGATAGACGAAAAACCCGGCGAAATGAGGTTTCCTGCCCGCTCCCGACCGGTCCCGGGAGAGCCCACGATCTTTCGCCCCCCTCGGGCCCCGACTATGATTCCCCCACTTCACGAACCCGGAGGCTCACATGCGTCTGCTGCTCCTCGCGCTCGGGGTCTTGCTCCTTCCCCCGCAGGCGGCCAGCGCCCAGGACTTCGTTCCCTTCGACCCCGATCCGGCCCCGGCCGAGACCGTGGCGCCGGCCCCTGCGCCGGCTCCGGCCCCCGCGCCCGCGAAGGCCGACGAGGAGGAGGAGGAGGAGGAGAAGGAGGACGAGAAGGAGGCCGAGCCCTCCGGACTGCTCCCCGCCCCCGAGCTCCTCGATGCCCCGGCCCCTGCGCCGGCCGCCGAGGGTGCCTTCCAGCCCCCGACGGATCTCGAGGCCGGAGCCCCGGCCGAGACCGCGCCCGCGGCCGGTGAGCCCGGCGAGGCCGGCGCCGAGACCACCGCCGCCGAGGAGGATCTGGGTGAGGGCCGGCGCCTCGTGGGGGAGGAGCTGGTGAACGAGCAGGTCGAGCCCATCGGCGCCTCGGCCCTCGCGCCGGCGACCCGGAAGAACGCCGCCGCGGCGAGGTCCAACGAGCGGCCCTCCCCCTCCCTGACCGGCGCCGTCGGCCTGGCCACCCAGCGCACGGCGCGGGTGGGCGCGGAGGGCAGCGTCCGCCTCTCCCTGGTGGGCGAGTTCTTCCTCCTCGACGACTTCCTCATCGTCGGCGATCGCGAGTCGAGGCAGGCCCTCACCTTCGCCCTCGGCTACACGCCGACCGAGTGGCTCGAGATCTACGGCAACCTCGCCTACGCCTCCGCGACCAACACCCTCTCGGCGCCCTCCCTCCTGCAGATCCAGGGCGACTCCAGCCTCGGCGTGAAGGGCGTCTACGCCATGGAGAACGGCGTGGCCCTCGGCCTCGACCTCGAGGTCTCCTTCTTCCCGCCCATCGGCGAGGTGGGCGTGGGCGCCGCCGGCTTCACGCCCCGCGCGCTCTTCGCCTACGACTTCCGCCCGGCCGTCGAGAAGCTGCCGCTGATCCTCCACCTCGAGGTCGGCGCGAACTTCGACGGCACCGGCGGTCTCCCCGGCAACCTCGCCCTCACCCGGGTCGAGGAGTTCGCGCTGGGCATCCACCGCTACCACCGCTTCCGGGCCGGCGCCGGCCTCGAGCTGCCCCTGCCCTGGGTCAGCCCCTTCGTCGCCTGGCGGCTGGCGGCCCCCCTGGGCGTGACCGAGCTGCCCGAGGTGAACGACGACGGCACCCTGCGCACCCTCACCTACGGCGAGATCGTCTCCCAGCACCTCACCCTCGGCCTGCGGGTGACCGCCCTGCGCGACCTCTCCTTCCTGGCCGCGATGGACATCGGCCTGGCCGGCGCCGCCATCGAGGGCGTGCCCGCGACCATGCCCTGGAACCTGATGCTGGGCCTCTCCTACACCCTCGATCCCCTCTCCCGCTCCGAGCGCGTCACGCGCACCATGGAGCGCACCATCGAGGTGGACAAGCCCATCGAGACCCGCCCGCCGGCGGGCATTGTCGAGGGCATCGTCCGGGACGCCGAGACCGGCGCGATCCTCGCCGGCGCCCTGATCACCGTCGAGCCCGGCGACGGCCTCCCCGTCGCCTCGGCGATGGAGAGCGGGCAGTACCGCTCCCGCGACATCGCCCCCGGGCAGGTGCAGCTCACGGCCGTGAAGGAGGGCTACGCGCCGGTCTCGGCCGCGGCCCTGGTGGCCGACAAGGCCGTCACCCCCCTGGACTTCGCCCTCCAGAAGCTGGTCGTGGCCGGCACGATGACCCTCGCGATCACCGACGCCAAGACCAAGGGCGGCCTGCCGGCCACCGTGACCTTCACCGGGCCCGAGACCAAGGAGGTCACCGCGGACGCCGAGGGCAAGGCCCTGGCCGAGCTGAAGCCCGGCAAGTACCGGGTCGACGTCACCCACGAGGGCCACAACGCCCGGCAGAAGGATTTCGAGATCGACAACGGCGCCAGGCTGCTGGTCGACCTCGAGCTCTCCCCCAAGGCGAAGCAGTCCCTGATCGTGGTGCACAAGAAGAAGATCCAGCTCAAGCGCAAGGTGCACTTCCAGACCGGCAAGGCCACCATCCTGCCCGACAGCTACCAGCTCCTCGATCAGGTCATCGACGCCGTCGTCAGCCACAAGATCGAGAAGCTGCGCATCGAGGGGCACACCGACTCCACCGGCGCCGACTCGCGCAACCTGCGCCTCTCCCAGGCCCGCGCCGACTCGGTGCGCCAGTACTTCATCGAGAACGGCATCGGCGAGGAGCGCATCGAGGCCAAGGGCTTCGGCGAGACCAAGCCCATCGCGCCGAACCTCACCACCCGCGGCCGGGCCATGAACCGGCGGGTCGAGTTCCACATCGTCGCCCAGTAGCCGGGGTGGCCGGGTGCGACCCTTTTGACTAGGTTATGCGGGCTGCGATCCCGACCCTCCTCCTCCAACGGGGCTCTCGATGACCATGGTTGACACCCTCCGAGCACGCACATCCGGCCTCCCCCGGGCCCTCCTCGCCCTCGCCCTCCTCCTCGCCCTGCCCTTCGCCGCCGCGGCCGAGGTGCGGGACATCGAGCGCGAGGCCATGAAGCTGGACCAGCTCTTCCTCGGCCCCTGCTGCTACACCCAGACCCTCGACGTCCACAGCTCCCAGCCGGCCCAGGATCTGCGCAAGGAGATCCGCAAGCAGCTCGAGGCGGGGAAGACCCCCGAGGAGGTCGAGGCCTGGGTGATCGAGACCTACGGCCAGAAGATCCTCGCCGTCCCGCCGGGCAGCGCCCTGGCCGAGGTGCTCATGCTCTCGGTGGCCGCCATCCTCATCGCCGGCTTCGCCCTCCTCTGGGTGGGCCGCAAGTGGATGAAGCGGGGCCAGGACGACGAGAAGGGCGAGGACAAGACCGAGCTCTCCGAGGAGGATCAGGCCTACCTCGACCGCCTCGACGACGAGCTCTCCCAGATCCGCCCCGAGGGCTGAGGCCTCAGCCCGGCGAGATCCGGGTCGCCTCGTCGTGCTCGAGCAGCGGCGAGCCCTCGACGATGACCGCCCGGGCCCGGGAGAGCTCGAGCAGCCAGGCGAGCAGGTCTCCCTCGACGAGCGCTCGTTGGAGGACCAGCGGCCGCTCCGGATCCGAGGCCGGGTGGTTCCAGCGCACGGTCGCCGGCTCCCGCGGCGCGTGCTCCAGGTCGAGGGCCAGGGCGTAGAGGCGGGGGCGATCCCCCTCCTGCCGCAGGCGGGTCAGGGCGTCGGCCGTGTGCTCGAGCTCGTCGTGGAGGCGGCGCTGCACCAGCGCCGAGCGGATCGCGCGCAGGGTGGCGCCGAGGACGACCACCACCAGCACGACCGCGCCCGCGATGAAGGCCCAGCGGCGCACCGGCGAGAAGACGAAGCCCACGGCGAAGAGGCCCAGGGCGAAGGTGGCGGCCAGCGAGAAGAAGGCCAGGGCCAGGGGGAGGACCGAGCGGACCATCGCCTCGCGCAGGCGCGCGATCTCGGCGGCGTGCTTCGCCAGCGCCTCGGGCGAGATCCGGCAGGCCTCGATCCAGGCCTCGTGGCCCGGCGAGAGCGCGGGCGCCCCGCCGGCGCGCAGGCGGGCGAGCCCCTCCTCGTCGAGCCGCACCGCGCCGAGGGCCTCGATCACGGCGGGCTCGAGGGCCGCCTCGCTCACGAAGAGCCCGATCTTCGGGAAGGTGTCGTTCAAGGGGAGCGCTCCAGCCAGAGGAGGTACTCCACGTTACCCTTGGGGCCCTTCAGGGGCGAGACGATCTCGCCCCGGACGGCGAAGCCCTGCGACTCGGCGAAGGCGCGCACCCGCGCGAGGGCCGCGCGCCGCGCTGCCTCGTCCCGCACGACCCCGCCCTTGCCGACCGCCTCCCTCCCCACCTCGAACTGCGGCTTCACCAGGGGCAGGCAGCTGCCCGCCGGCTTCAGCAGGAGCGCGGCCACCGGCAGGAGCAGCTCCAGGGAGATGAAGGAGCAGTCGACCACGACCAGATCCGCCGGCTCCCCGAGGTCACCGGCCTTCAGCAGCCGGGCGTTGGTGCGCTCGTGGACCTCCACCCGGGGATCCGCGCGCAGCTTGGCGGCCAGCTGTCCGTAGCCCACGTCCACCGCCACCACCGAGGCCGCGCCGGCCTGCAGGAGGCAGTCGGTGAAGCCGCCGGTGGAGGCGCCCAGGTCGATGCAGCGCAGGCCGGTGGGATCGAAGCCGAAGGCCTCGAGGGCTCCCTGCAGCTTGAGCCCCCCCCGCGAGACGAAGGGGAGGTCCTCGCCCTTGAGCCGCAGCTCGGCGTCCTCCGGGACCTCGGTGCCCGCCTTCTCCACCCGGTGACCGTTCACGATCACCTCGCCGGCCATGATCCGGGCCTGGGCCCGGGCGCGGCTGGGGCAGAGGCCGCGCTCGACCAGCAGGCGGTCGATGCGCACCTTGCCCCCCTTCCCCATCAGCTCCGGCGCTCCACCAGGAGGCCGGCCAGGGCGTCGAGGCGGGAGGGATCGCCCGCCTCCGCGTCCAGCTCGGCGAGGGCCTCGCGGGCCAGCGCCAGCAGCGCCCCCGCCCGCTCGCGCGCGGCCTCGACGCCGATGGCGCCGGGCACCGTGGCGGTCCCCCGCTCGGCGTCCTTGCCCACGGCCTTGCCCATCGACTCGGCCTCGCCCTCGGCGTCGAGGAGATCGTCGGCGACCTGGAAGGCCAGGCCGATCGCCTCGCCGAAGGTGGAGAGGGCCTCCAGGGCCTCGTCCCCGGCGCCGGCCGCCAGCGCCCCGCCCACGCAGGCGGCCCGGATGAGGGCCGCCGTCTTCATGCGGTGGACCTCCTCGACGGCGTCGAGGCCGGCCCCCAGGGCGCCCCGCTCGATGTCGAGGACCTGCCCGCCGACCATGCCGCCGGAGCCGGCGCAGGCCGCGAGCAGCCCCACCAGGGCGGCGCGCTCGCGCTGGGCCTCGCTGCCCAGCAGGGCGAAGGCCTCGGTGAGCAGCCCGTCCCCGGCGAGGATCGCCACGGCCTCGCCGAAGACCTTGTGGTTGGTCGGGCGGCCCCGGCGCAGGTCGTCGTCGTCCATCGCCGGGAGGTCGTCGTGGACCAGGCTGTAGGTGTGCACCAGCTCGAGGGCGACGCAGTAGTCCTGCAAGAGCTCGCTGCGTTCGGTGCTCCCCACGGCCTCGGCCGCGGCCAGGGCCAGCAGGGGCCGCAGGCGCTTGCCGCCGGCCGCGACGCTGTAGAACATCGCCTCGCGCAGGCGCTCGGGGCCCGGCGCCGCCTCGCCCCACCCACTCAGCCACGCCTCGACCTCGGCGCGGGCCTCCTCCATCCACTGCTCGAAGCTCTCGCTCACGCTACGCTCTCCTCGTCGTTCGATCTCAAGATCTCCTGCACCCGCCGGATGAAGCTGCCGGGGCGCAGAGGCTTGGTGAAGAAGTCGGCCGCGCCCGCCTCCAGGTAGGCCTGCATGTCCTCGAGGGAGCGGGAGGAGGAGAGCACCGCCACCGGCGTCTGCGGGAAGCTGGCGTGTCCCCCGGCCACGCTGTGCACCAGGGAGAGGGGGTCGCAGAAGATCTCGTCCCGGTCGACCACCACCAGCGCCGGCCGGTCGACCCGCATCCGGGAGACCAGCTCCAGCCCGCTGGCCACCGGCAGGGGCTCGATGCCCGCCGCCATCAGCAGCCCCGAGAGGGCCTTGCGGGTGGAGAAGTCCTGGACCACCAGGACCACCACCTTCGCCTCGTCCCCGCTCCCCACCTAGTCCTCGTCCTCGAAGGGCTCCCGGGCGCCGTCGGCCAGCAGCTTCTCCACCCGGCGCTCGGCGCCGTCCAGCAGCTTCTGGCCGGCCCGGAGCAGCTGCATCCCCTCCTCGAAGGCCGCGAGCTGATCCTCCAGAGGCAGCTCGCCCGCCTCGAGGCGCTCGACGGTGGCCTCGAGGCGCTCGACGACCTGCTCGTAGGGCAGCGCCTCGTGGGCGCCGGGCGCGGCGTCAGTCTTCTTCCTGGTCTTGCGGGTGCCGGGCATCGCTTGCCTCCTGGGAGTGGTGGCTCACCCGCGCGCCGAGGGCGCCGCGAGCGAGCCGGATCTGGAGCGCGTCTCCCACCGCGACCGTGGCGGCGTCGCGCAGGAGCCTGCCCTCCTGGTCGCTGACCAGGGCGAAGCCCCGGTCGAGGACGCTCTGCGGGGAGAGGGCCGTGAGGGCGGCCTCGTGGCGGGTCAGCCGGGTGCGCTCGGCGCGCAGGCCGGAGAGGACCTCGCGCTCGAGCCGCCGCTCGAGGTCGGCGAGCGCCCGCTGGCGCTGGCCGAGGCGCTGACGGGGGTGCAGGCGCTCGAGGCGAGCGGCCTCCCGGGAGAGGGCCTCCCGCCGCTCTCGCAGGCCCCGCTCGAGGGCGAAGCGCCCCATCAGGTGCAGCTCGTCGAGGCGCTGGCGGCGGGCGGAGAGGGCCATGCGGGGATCGGAGAGGCGCGCGCGGGCGCCGAGCAGGACCTGGCGCCGCCGCCCGAGGGAGAGGCGCAGGGCGCTCTGGAGGCGCCGGCGCAGGCTCCGCAGCTCCTCCCGCAGGCTCTCCCGGGCGGGCGCCACCAGCTCCGCGGCGGCCGAGGGCGTGGCCGCCCGCAGGTCGGCGGCCAGGTCGGAGAGGGTGACGTCCACCTCGTGTCCCACCGCCGAGATCACCGGCGTCTCGCAGGCGGCGATGGCCCGCACCACCAGCTCCTCGTTGAAGGCCCAGAGGTCCTCCAGGCTGCCGCCGCCCCGGGTCACGACGATCACGTCGCAGTCCTCGGCGTCCAGGCGGCGCAAGGCGGAGGCGAGCTCGGAGGCGGCCCCCTCCCCCTGCACCCGGGCCGGGGCCAGCAGCACGGAGACCTGGGGCGCCCGGCGGCCGAGGACCTGGAGGAAGTCGTGGATCGCCGCGCCGGTCGGGCTGCTCACGACCCCCACCCGGGTGGGCAGCGGCGGCAGCGCCACCTTGCGCGCCTCGTCGAAGAGCCCCTCCTCCTCGAGGCGGGCCCGCAGCTGCTCGAAGGCCGCCCGCAGGGCGCCCTCCCCCGCTGGCTCCAGCCGGTCGATCACCAGCTGGTAGTTGCCCCGGGGCGCGTAGACCGTGATCCGCCCGGTGGCGATCACCTCCAGGCCGTCCCGGGGGTCGAGGCGCATCCGGGCCGCCGGCCCCCGCCAGATCACCGCCGAGAGGGTGGCGTCGTCGTCCTTGAGGGTCAGGTAGCAGTGGCCGCTGGTGGCCCGCTTGAAGCCCGAGATCTCACCCCGCACCTGGATCCGGGCGAAGCGGCCCTCGAGCAGGCCCTTGATCTCCCGGGTGAGCTCGTCGACCCGGTAGACCCGCGGGCCCGACTCGGCGGGCATGGCTTCCGGGCTGCCCGCGCCCGGGCGAGGACGCCCGGGCAGGTTCCGGAGCCGATAGCTGCGCTGCGCCGCCATGAGCCCCTTCCTATCCTCCGGGCCTGAGCCCCACAAGCCACGCCCTCCCCGAATCGGCCCGGATGGGCTAGGTTCCGGCCTCGAAAGGGGTCACTCACGATGCGCCAGCGCTCTCTCTTCCTCCTCTCCGGTCTGCTCGTCCTCACCGCCGCCTGCGACGGCAAGGGCGGGGACCCCGATGGTGGCAGCGCCACGCCGCCCGCGACCTACTGTCCCGGGCAGGCCGGCTGCGAGAACGGCGGCGGCGAGAGCGACGCCCTCCTGGCCGGCGCCGCCGCGGTGACGATCACCCCGCCGGCCTTCGAGGTGCCCCTGCCCGAGTACCTCCGGGACGAGGCCGCCCTCGGTCAGTGCGACGTGGGGGACCGCTGCGGTGAGCTCATCGACATCGCCACCCGCGACTGCGGCGCCGACATGCTCTGCCGGGGGGATCCGACCTACACCGCCCCGGACGCCGACGGCACCGAGCGCGACGGCGTCTACGACTTCTTCCGCGACTGCGGCACCGACAACGTCTGCCCGGGCGACGCCGGCTACGTGGCCCCCGACGCCGACGGCACCGAGGGCAACGGCATCTTCGACGGCATGTGGCTGGCCGGCTTCGGCAACAACCGCCCGGCCACCGGGGTCCACGACGACCTCTGGGCCCGGGCCGCGGTGCTGGGCAAGGGCGACGTGAAGGTCGCCTTCGTCTACCTGGACCTCGTCGGCTTCTTCAACTCGGACGTGCGCAAGGTCCGCGAGGCGGTGCGCCAGAAGCGCCCCGAGGTCTTCGCCGACCTCGACTTCATCCAGGTGGGCTCCACCCACGTCCACGAGGTCCCCGACACCCTGGGCCAGTGGGGGCTGACCCCCGACGTCCCGGGCCTGGGCGTGCCCGCGGCCTACAAGTCCGGCGTGAACCTGGTCTGGCTCGACTACCTCATCGACCGCACCGCCGACGCCATCATCGAGGCCTACGACGCCGCCGTGCCCGCCACCGCCGCGGTGGCCACCGGCCGCACCGGCGCCGACGGGCTGGTCCGGGACAGCCGCGACCCCGTGATCATCGACGACACCATGGGCGTGCTGGTCCTCGACGACGCCGCGAGCGGCGACCCCATCGCCACCCTGGTGAACTGGGGCAACCACCCCGAGGTGCTCTCGGACATCAACAACCTCATCACCTCCGACTACTCCCACTACCTGCGCGAGGCCGTCGAGAACGGCCTGCCCGCGGAGGGCAGCGCCCCGGCGGTGGCCGGCCGCGGCGGCATCTGCGTCTACCTCCAGGGCCCGGTGGGCGGCCTGCTCACCCCCCTGGGCACGGTCGGCGCCACCACCCGCGACGGCACCAACCGCGACGCCGTGCGCGACTGGGAGAAGGCCCGGGCGGTGGGCGAGCGCCTGGCCGAGGAGGCCCTCTCCCTGGCCGCCAGCGCCACGCCGATGAGCGACACGACGATCGCCTTCGGCGCGGAGGAGCTCTTCCTGCCGATGAACAACATCTTCTTCCAGGTGATGTTCGGGGTCGGCGTCTTCTCGAACCGGCAGGCCTACCAGGCGGACGGCAGCGAGTGGGCCGGCGGCCTCATCGACCCCGACGAGAACTTCCCCTGGCTGAAGTCCGAGACCGCCCTCTTCCGGATCGGCAACCTCTCCCTCCTCTCGGTGCCCGGTGAGCTCTTCTCCGAGGCGGCCGTCGGCTTCGACGCGAGCTACACGCCCGCGAACAAGGAGCGGATCGACCCGAACAACCCGAACCCGCCGACCCTCCCCACCGATCCGCCGCCGGCCTACCGCGAGCGGATGGGCACCGAGCACACCTTCGTCCTCGGTCTCTCGATGGACGAGGTCGGCTACCTGGTCCCCAGCTGGACCTTCGAGCTCGATCCCACCAGCCCCTACTACGAGGAGGCGGCGGGCGATCACTACGAGGAGACCAACTCCCTCGGCCCCAGCACCGTCCCGCTCCTGGAGGAGAAGCTCGAGATCCTCTTCCAGTGGCAGGCCGCCGCGGCCGGCGAGTGATCCGCCGGGGGGGCCTTCAGCTCGCGTAGAGGGTGATGTCCGTGGCGGCCGCGAAGGCCATCCGGACCGCCTCGTCCCAGTCCGGGTGACGCACCATCACCCAGCCGTCGGAGAGCAGGGTCTGCTTCCAGTCGCGCCGGTGGCTCCCCGGCCGCAGGAGGGACTCGTCCACGACCCAGGAGCCGCAGGCCTGCAGCCAGGCCTCCAGGCCCGTGATCCGGGTGATGCGGCCCTGCCCCAGCGCCCGCTTGAAGGTGATGCCGCAGTTGTACTTCCGCTCGGTGGAGGCCTCGAAGGCCCCCCAGCAGACGACCCGGGCCCACTCCCGGAAGAGATCGATGTCCCCGGTGAAGTTCATCTGGTCGACCAGCCGCGCCCCACCCGGGCGGCAGCCGATCTCCCCCAGCACGACCTCGCCCTTGGGGGTGTGGAACCACTCCATGTGGGTGAAGCCGTCGCCCATGCCCAGCGCGCCGAGGACCTCGCGCCCGAGGGCGATGCCCGCCTGGAACTTCGGCGGCGCGAGGTCGCGCACCGTGACGATCACCGGGCTGATCCACTCCTCGCTGCGCGCCTCCAGGGGCTTGGGCAGGTACTGGGCGACGTTCTCGTAGACCGGCCGCCCGTCGACGCAGAGGGTGTCGTAGGTGAACTCCTCGCCCTCGACGTACTCCTCCACGCTCACCTCGGCGACGCCCCGGGTCAGTTTGATGACCTCCTCCAGGCGCTCGGCGTCGCGGCAGAGGTAGGTGTCGGCGCTGCCGGCGCCGGCGATGGGCTTGACGATGAGCGGGAAGCCGATCGCCTCGGCGGCCTCCCGCAGCCCCTCGACCGTGGACACCCGCGCCGAGGCCGGCACCCGCAGGCCCGCGGCGGCGACCCGCTCCTTCATCAGCTGCTTGTCCCGGAAGCCCAGCACCGTGTCGTGGGACATGCCGGGCAGGCCCCAGCGCTCTCGCATCCGGGCGGCCAGGAGCACGGTCGGCTCCCAGGCGGAGAGCACCCGCTCGATGGGCAGGTTGCGCAGCCACCGGGACGCGCGCTCGAGCACGTCCTCCTCGTCGAGGAGGCTCGGCACCTGCAAGTAGTCGTGGAGGTAGTAACGCGAGTCCGCCGGCAGGGCGGCCCTCGGCGTGTCCCCGATCCCATAGACCTCGGCGCCCACCTCGGCCAGGCCGCGGGTGAAGTGCCGCATCTCCGGTGGATAGACCGGACCCAGGAAGACGACTCTCATCGAAGAAGACGCTACTCCGGGCGGGGGGGATGGGGATAGCCTACAGTCCGATGCGTTCCGTCGTCTTCGCCGCCCCCTTCCTCCTGGAGACCTCCCTGCGCTTCGCCCGGGCGGCGGCGCGCCTCCCCGACGTGCGGCTCCTCGCCGTGGTGCAGGAGCCTCCCCCTCACGCCGACCGCTCGATCTTCGCCGACGTGGTGGAGGTGGCCGACTGCTTCTCGGTGCCCCAGCTCATCGAGGCGATCGAGCGGCTCCGTGCCCGCCACGGTCAGCCCCACCGCATCGTCGGCGTCCTCGAGCCGCTCCAGGTACAGCTGGCGAAGGCGCGCGCGCACTTCGGGGTGGAGGGCACCGACGAGGACACCGCGGATCTCTTCCGGGACAAGGCCCGGATGAAGGACCGCCTCCGGCAGGCGGGCCTGCCGGTGGCCCGCCACGCCCTCCTCGGGGACGCCGGGGAGGCCGCCGCCTTCGAGGCCAGCGTCGGCTACCCCATGGTCGTGAAGCCCCCGGCGGGGATGGGGGCGAAGGCCACCTTCCGGGTCCGCAGCGGCGACGAGCTGCGCGCGGCCCTCACGGGCATGAGCGCCAGCGCCGCGCACCCGATCCTCGCCGAGGAGTTCCTCCAGGGCGAGGAGGGGAGCTTCGACACGATCACCCTCGGCGGCGTGGTGCAGCACAGCTCGATCTCCCGCTACCTCCCCACCCCCCTCGAGGTGCTGGAGAACCCGTGGATCCAGTGGCGCTGCGTGCTCCCCGCGCAGATCGACGGCCCCGAGTACGACGAGGTGCGGCGAGTCGGGACCGCCGCCATCGAGATCCTGGGCCTGCGGGACGGCTTCACCCACATGGAGTGGTTCCGCCGCGCCGACGGCAGCATCGCCATCGGCGAGATCGCCCAGCGGCCCCCGGGCGCCAACATCACCCGGATGATCGGGCTGGCGGACGACTTCGATCCCTACCGGGCCTGGGCGCGGGCCGTCATCGACGGGGCCTTCGACGGCCCCCACCCACGGCGCCACGCCGTCGGCTGCGCCTACCTGCGGGGGATGGGCCGGGGCCGGGTCGCTGGCTGCAGCGGGGTGCACGCCGCCCAGGAGGCGGTCGGGCACCTGGTGGTCGAGACCCTCCTGCCCACCCCGGGCGCGCCCCGCAACGACAGCTACGAGGGCGACGGCTACGCCCTGGTGCGCTCGGAGAGCACCGACGAGGTGATCCGCGCCCTCCAGACGATCATCGAGACCGTGAGGGTCCACTACCTGTGAAGATCCTCTTCGTCTCCTCCGAGGTCGCGCCCTTCGCGAAGAGCGGCGGGCTGGGCGACGTGGGGGCCGCCCTGCCCCGCGCCCTGGCCGCGCGCGGTCACGACGTGCGGGTCGTCCTGCCCTGCTACCGCCGGGTCTGGGAGGGCGGCCACGACGCCACCGGCCTCCTCCCCCGCCTCGAGGTCGATCTGGGGCACCACCGCCTCGGCTTCGAGACCCTCGAGACCCGGCTCCCGGGGAGCGAGGTGCCGGTGTACCTGGTGCACTGCCCGCCCCTCTACGACCGGCCGAGCATCTACACCCAGGACGCCGACGAGCACCTGCGCTTCGCGCTGCTCTCCTGGGCCGCGCTGCGCATCGCCCAGCAGCTCGCCTTCGCCCCCGACGTCATCCACGTCAACGACTGGCAGACCGCCCTCCTGCCCCTGATCCGGCGGGTGGCCTTCTCCTGGGATCGCCTCTTCGACCACAGCCGGACGGTCCTGACCCTCCACAACCTCGGCCACCAGGGCACCTTCCCCGCCCAGGTCCTGCCCGAGCTGGGGCTGGCCGGCGCCGCCGACGCCTTCCACCAGGACCAGCTGCGCGAGGGAAGGCTCTCCTTCCTGCTCACCGGCCTGCTCTACGCCGACGCGATCACCACCGTGAGCCCGACCTACGCCCGGGAGATCCTGCGGCCCGAGCACGGCGTGGGGATGGACGGCTTCCTGCGCGCCCGCGGCGACGTGCTCTTCGGCATCCTCAACGGCATCGACCCCGAAGAGTGGAGCCCGGCGACCGACCCGCACCTGCCGACGCACTACAGCGCGGAGGATCCGGCCGGGAAGGCGCTCTGCAAGCAGGCGCTGCTCGCGGAGCTGGGCCTGCCCGCGCGGGAGGGCGTCCCGCTCATCGGGGTCGTCTCCCGCCTGGTCTGGCAGAAGGGCTTCGATCTGTGTGAGGCGGTCCTCCCCGGCGTCCTCGCCCGGCGCGCGGCGCAGCTGGTCGTCCTGGGATCGGGCGAGCCCCGCTACGAGGCCTTCTTCTCCCACCTCGCCCGCGTCGCCCCCGATCGGGTCGCCTTCCGGAACGGCTTCAGCGAGGCGCTGGCGCACCGCATCGAGGCCGGCAGTGATCTCTTCCTGATGCCCTCCCGCTACGAGCCCTGCGGCCTCAACCAGATGTACAGCCTCGCCTACGGCACGCCGCCCATCGTGCACCGGACCGGGGGGCTCGCGGACACGGTGGAGCTCTACGATCCCGACGCTGGCACGGGCACCGGCTTCGTCTTCGACCACTTCGATTCGCGGGGGCTCCAGTGGGCGCTGGAGGCGGCGCTGGACACCTACGACGACGCCGAGGCCTGGGCCGGCTTGATCGTCCGGGGAATGCTGGAGGAGAACGGCTGGAGCCACCGCGTGCCAGAATACGAGAGCCTCTACCGGGCGCTCCTGCCCTGAAGCGTCCCCTCTTCCTCGTGCGAGGTCCCTGATGCCCATCGACGTCGTCCTGCTCGAGCCCAGCTTCCCGGTGAACCAGCGCGAGTTCGCCCGCGCCCTCCACGCGGTGGGCGCGCGGGTCACCGGCATCGGTGAGCGGCCGAAGGATCAGCTCGATCCCGAGCTGCGCCACTGGCTCACCCACTACGAGCAGGTGAGCAACGTCACCGACGTCGGGCAGGTGGAGCGGATCGTGCGCTGGCTGCAGGGGCGGGTCGAGGTGCACCGCCTCGAGGCGACGGTCGAGGCGCACGTGATGTGCGCGGCGAGGGTGCGGGAGGCCTGCGGCATCCCCGGCACCAGCGTCCAGACGACCTTCCTCTGCCGGGACAAGCCCGCGATGAAGGAGGCGCTGCGCCAGGCCGGCGTGCCCTGCGCCCAGTCCATCGGCTCGGACGACGCCGCCGAGATCGAGGACTTCGCCCGGCGGGTCGGCTTCCCCCTCGTGGTGAAGCCCCGCGACGCCGCCGGCGCCGCCGCCACCTACCGCTGCGACGACGGCGCCGAGCTCTCGGCGGCCCTCGGCGAGTGCGGGGTCGGGCGCGGGGCCAGCGTCGCGGTCGAGGAGTTCATCGAGGGCCACGAGGGCTTCTGGGACACCCTCTGCATCGAGGGCGAGGTCGCCCACGAGTTCGTCTGCCACTACTACCCGAACGTCCTCGAGGCGATGCGCAAGCGGTGGATCAGCCCGCAGTTCATCGCCACCAACCGCCTCGACGCCGCCCCCGGCTACGAGGAGGTGAAGGCGCTGGGCCGCAAGGTGATCGCCGCCCTCGGCATCCAGACCGGGGCCACTCACATGGAGTGGTTCTTCGGCCCCAAGGGGCTGAAGTTCAGCGAGATCGGCTGCCGCCCCCCCGGGGTGCGGGCCTGGGATCTCTACGCCGCGGGCAACGAGTTCGACATCTACCGGGAGTGGGCCAACTGCGTGGTCTACCACTGCCCGAGCCAGTCCCTCTCCCGCCGCTACTCCGCTGGCATCATCGCCTTGCGCCCCGATCGGGACGGCCACATCGTGGGCTACGAGGGAGTCGAGGAGCTCCAGGAGGCCTTCGGAGAGTGGATCATCGACGCCCATCTGCCCCCGGCCGGGACCCCCACCCAGCCCGTGGAGGCCGGCTACATGGCCAACGCCTGGGTGAGGATCAAGCACCCGGACTACGACCACCTGCGGCACATGCTGGACCGGGTGGGCCAGACCCTGAAGGTGCGTGCGCGGTGAAGGGAGCCCGGCCTTGAACCTCGATCCCTCGAAGAGGCCCCCGCCGGCGGTGGTGCTGCTGGGCGCCCAGCGCTACGGCGGCACCGTCGTGGAGGAGGTGCGTCACCTCGAGGTGAGCGGACGCATCGCCCTGGTGACGGCCGGCTGGCAGGAGCGGGAGGCGGAGGATCAGGAGCTGCGCTCTCACCTCGAGGCCGACGCGGTGAACCTCGAGCTCCACCGCCGGGCCGAGGAGGTCTTCGCCGCGGATCCCGAGCTGGCGGCGGCCCACCGGACGCGGCAGCAGATGCTGCGCCACAAGCAGGACTTCTACCGGGTGCGGCTCGAGTTCGCGCTGGAGGCCGACCACGTCATCCGGCAGCGCACCGCCCCCCCGGAGGTGCTGCGCCAGGAGGAGGAGGCCTCCCTCGCGGCGATCCGCGCGCTCGACGAGTACCACCTCGGGCAGTGCGACCGGGTCCACGCCGAGTTCGAGGCGGCGATGAAGCCGGCGAACCGGCCCGCGCTGGCGCGGCAAAGGGAGGAGGTCGCCGAGCTGATCGCCGGCTCCTCGGCCCTGGCCATCGCCGGCGGGCACGTGGCCTCCCTGGTCAACCGCCTCCGCATGTTCGGGGTGGCCTCGGCCCTCGATGGCCAGCTCGTCTTCGCCTGGTCGGCCGGGGCGATGGCCCTCACCGAGCGGATCGTGCTCTTCCACGACGACCCGCCCCAGGGGCCGGGGGCCTCGGAGATCCTCGATCGGGGCCTGGGGCTGGTCCCCTCGGTGGTGGCCCTGCCCCAGCCCGAGACCCGCCTGCGGCTGGAGGATCCCGAACGCGTGGGCGTGCTGGCGAGCCGCTTCGCGCCGGCCGCCTGCCTCACCCTCGCCGCGGGCGCGCACGTGACCTTCCGCGACGGAAGGCCGGAGCGGCCCTCGGGGGTGATGCGCCTCGACCCCGAGGGCACCTGCGAGCCGCTGCAGGAGGTGCCGGCATGACGGGCGCCCTGCGCGAGCTCCTCGAGAGCCACCCCGACGGCGCGAAGGTCGACGCCTGGATGAAGGGGCGGCACTTCCCCATCGTGGAGGGAAAGTGCGCCACCTTCGTCTGGAGGGGGCACGCCGACGCGGTCAAGCTGCGCCACTTCATCTTCGGCCTGGAGTCGGCCCAGGACCTCACCCGCCTCGAGAACACGGACCTCTGGCACCTGAGCCTGGAGATCCCGCCGGAGTCGCGGGTCGAGTACAAGTTCGAGGTCCACCGGGGGGGGCACAGCGAGTGGATCGAGGATCCCCTCAACGGCCAGCGGGCCCGGGATCCCTTCGGCGCCAACTCGGTCCTGCAGGGCGAGGGCTACGTCGTCCCCGAGTGGACCCGCCCCGATCCTCGCGTCCGGCCCGGGAGGCTGGTGCCGCTCTCCCTGCGCAGCGCCGCCCTGGGCGGCGAGCGCCGGGGCCACATCTACCTGCCGGCCCGCCTGCGCGCCTCCCGGCGCTACTCGCTGGTCGTCGTGCACGACGGCTCCGACTACCTGAACTACGCCGGGATGAAGACGGTCCTCGACAACCTGATCGACCGGCTGGAGATCCCGGAGCTCATCGTCGCCTTCGTGGACTCGCCCGATCGGCTCCTGGAGTACGCGAACCACGCCCAGCACGCGCGCTTCCTCACCGAGGAGCTCGTGCCCCACCTCTACGAGCGCTTCCCCCTGCGGAACACGCCCCGGGCGCGCTGCCTGATGGGCGCGAGCTTCGGCGGGGTGGCCGCGCTCTCCACCGCGGTGAGCTACCCCGGCTTCTGGGGGCGGGTGCTGGTCCAGTCCGGCTCCTTCGCCTTCACCGACATCGGTGATCACAACCACCGGGGCCCCCTCTTCGATCCGGTGGTGGCCTTCATGAACGGCTTCCGGGCCGCCCCGAGCGCCGTCACCGAGAAGATCTTCATGAGCTGCGGCGTCTACGAGTCGCTCATCTACGAGAACCGCTCGCTGGTCCCCCTGCTCACCGAGACCGGGATGCAGGTGCGCTTCGTCGAGGCCCGCGACGGTCACAACTGGGAGAACTGGCGGGATCGCCTGCGGGAGGGCCTCTCCTGGCTCTACCCGGGACCCTTGCTGATGGTCTACGAATGAGGAAGCGAGACGGAGGAATCGATGGGTGAAATCACGCGCAAGATCGGGCTCTCGCTCGGGGCCGACATCTGCTGGCCGGCCAGCTACGAGACCATCATGCGGGAGCTCGACCTGAAGATCCCCATGGGGGGAGACACCATCCGCTTCGAGGTCGAGCGCGTGTCGATCGAGCCCTTCCGGCTGCGCGCCGACTGCCAGTACGACGTGGTCATCGATCGGCTGACGCACTGGTACCACACCAGCCGCGAGTGGATCAAAAAGGCCGTGTTGATGAACGACATCTACGTCTTCAACAACCCCTGGTCCCTGCAGTCGATGGAGAAGCACACCGCCTACTGCGCGATGATCCACCTGGGGATGCCCATCCCCGAGACCTGGCTGGTGCCCCCCAAGCAGTACCCCGCCGGCAACCCCGACCTGCGCCCCACCCTCCACCAGTACGCCAAGCTCTTCGATCTCGGGCGCCTGGGCGACCTCGTCGGCTACCCGAACTACGTGAAGCCCTACGACGGAGGCGGCTGGCGCTCGGTGGTGAAGTGCTCGAACGCCGAGGACCTCAAGGCCGCCTACGAGAAGAGCGGCACCGACGTGATGCACGTGCAGAAGGCCGTCACGCCCAGCGATCGCTTCGTGCGCACCATCGGCTTCGGGCCGCAGACCCGGCACATCCTCTACGATCCCCACGCCCCGCTGCACCAGCGCTACACCGACGAGAAGGACTTCCTGAGCGAAGCCGAGAGCCACCACCTGCGCAAGGTGACGATGACCATCAACGCCTTCTTCGGCTGGGAGTTCAACAGCTGCGAGTGCATGCGCCAGGGGGGGGTCTGGCACCCCATCGACTTCGCCAACCCCTGCCCGGACTCGCAGGTGACGAGCCTCCACTACCACTTCCCCTGGCTGGTGAAGGCCTACGTGCGCTGGAGCGTCTTCTGCGCCGCGACCCGCCGGCCCATGCGCCGAACCCTCGACTGGGCGCCCTTCTATGCCGTCGCCGAGAGCGAGGCGAGCTACGAGGAGAAGCTCGACGGCTACGAGGCCATCGCGGACGAGCGCCTGGAGACCGAGCGCTTCGAGAGCTTCTGCGCCGAGCACCTCGCCCACCTCGACGAGGTGACCTGGGAGTTCTTCGGGACGGCCGTCGCGCGGGACATCGTGCGGCAGAAGGTCGCCGCCCTCTACCCCGCCCACGAGGTCGAAGAATTCACCGAGCACTTCTGGTCGAGGATCCAGACCTGGCGCGACGAAGAGTCCGCCTGATCCCGCACCGACCCCCCCCCCACTGGAGGCCTCCCGTCCTTGTACGAGTCATCCACCTGGTACTCCGAGCGCATGGGCCGCGAGGCAACCCTCAACCGTTGGGGGGTGCTGGGGCAGCCGGTCCTGGTCTTCCCCACGGCCGGGGGTGACGCCGGCGAGATCGACCGCTTCCTCCTCATCCGGGCCCTCGAGCCCCTGCTCGCCGCCGGCCGGATCAAGATCTACTCCTGCGACAGCGTCGCCGGGCGCGCCTGGATCCAGCAGGAGGGCAGCCCCGGCCACCGCATGTGGCTCCTCGACCAGTTCCACCAGTACGTGAAGCACGAGGTGGTCCCGGCCATCCGCGCCGACTGCCGCAGCGACGACATCCCGATCTGGAGCGCCGGCGCCTCCATCGGCGCCTTCCACGCGGTGGCCATGGTCTGCCGCTTCCCCGACCTCTTCCACCGGGCCCTGGGCATGAGCGGGACCTACGACCTCATGCGCTTCATCGAGGTGGACCACTTCGACGAGCACTTCTTCGTCTCCTCGCCCCTCCACTTCCTCCATACCCTGGAGGGGCTGCACCTGGACGTGCTGCGGGAGCGCTTCATCCTCCTGGCCTCCGGCGCGGGCCGGGCGGAGAACATGGGCGAGAGCTGGAACCTGGCCCACGTGCTGGGCAGCCACGGGGTGCCCAACCGCGTGGACGCCTGGGGCGCGGACTGGCACCACGACTGGCCCACCTGGCGGGCCATGCTGCCGGAGTACCTGGACGACTGGACGTCTTGAAGTACCGCTGCGCTCCGCCGGCGCCTGGCCGGCGGGCCAGGATAGCGCCGGCTGGGCGCGCTTCTGCCGGGGTTCAGGGCAGCATGCCGGCCGCGTAGGCGCAGCGCGCCTCCGGATCGTCGCCCTTGGCCTGCTGGAGCATCTGCATCGTCTTCTTGCAGAGCGGCGAGAGCTGCTCGGCGCCGAGCACGTCGAAGCAGCGGGTCTGCAGCTCGTCGGCCAGCAGCTTGCACTTCGGGCCGGCCGAGCCCGCCGGGCGCATCTTCGCGTCGGCCTTGGCCCGCTGCTCGCGCAGGGTCTCGGTCTTCACCTCGCAGGTGCCCTCGACGTTCCACTGCCGGCTCGAGCCGACCTCGAAGAGGTTGCCCGCCGCCTTGGCGCGGTTGACGTCGATGGCGACGACCTTGCCGTAGCAGTTCACGTCGAGGCCCCGCTCGATCCAGTCCCGGCAGGCCGCGGCGGTCTCGTCGACCAGGGTGCGGCAGCCGGTGCCGGGATCGACCGCGGATTCACCGGCGGCGCCGCGCGACGGATCGGCCGCCTTGGCGTCGGCCTGCACCTTCGTCCCGGTCCGGGAGGTCACGTGATCGGAGGCGTGGGTGGAGAAGGGGACGGCCAGGGCCGCCAGAATGATCAAGGAAGAGAATCGAGGTGTATTCATGACGCACTGCATAACAAATCGAGCAGGCGTCTGACAGGACCTTTTTCGGGGGAAGCTCGGTGCAGATCGCACCTTCTCCCTCCGGATGGGGGGCACCCTCAGGCCGTGGGCGGCACGTCGACGAGCTCCGGCGCCGGGGGCTCGCCCCCGAGGAAGCGGCGGGCGACCTCACCGAAGGCGTCGGGCAGGTCGGTGACGAAGCAGCGGTGCTCGGTGGACTCCTCGCTCCCGCGGCTGCCGATCTCACCGAGGGCGGTCTTCACCTCGGCGGCCACGGCGTGGGCCGAGTCCACCAGGCGGACCGTGGGGCCCACGGCCTCGGCGATGGCCGGGGCCAGGAGCGGATAGTGGGTGCAGCCGAGCACCAGGGTGTCCACGCCCAGCCCCGCGAGATCGGAGAGGTAGCGATCGGCCACCTCCCGGGCGATCGGATCGTCCTGCCACCCCTCCTCCGCCAGGGGGACGAAGAGGGGGCAGGGGCGGCCGAAGAACTCGATCGCCGGATCGAGGGCCGCGAGCGCCCGCTGGTAGGCGCCGCTGGCGATCGTCCCCCGGGTCCCGGCCACCGCCACCTTCCGGCTCACGCTGACCTCGTCGGCCACCCGGGCGCCAGGCTCGATCACGCCGAGGACCGGGATCTCGAGGGCCTGCTGCAGATCCGGCAGGGCCACGGCGGAGGCGGTGTTGCAGGCCACCACCAGCATCCTCGGCTGCACCGCCTCGAGGAGGAAGCGGGCGTTGTTCAGGGCGTAGCGGCGCACGGTCGCCGGCGAGCGCGTCCCGTAGGGCACCCGGGCGGTATCGCCCAGGTAGACCGTGGGCAGGGTCGGGAGGGCCTCCCGGATGGCGCGCAGGACGGTGAGCCCCCCGACACCCGAGTCGAAGATGGCGATCGGCGCGACCAAGGCCAGGCTAGCCGACGGGCTCGACCAGGAGGTTGCCCGTGGCCGGGTCGATGCGCAGCACCCAGTGGACACCCTGCGGGTCGGTGAAGCGGGTGCAGAGATCGGTGTTGCTGCGCGCCTCGTTGATGAGGAACTTCAGGTAGCTCTTGTCGGCTTGCGCCAGGGCCTTGAGCGCGGCGATTCCCGTGGGATCTCCCAGAAGCTCCATGCACCGAGCGTAGAACACCCCCGGGGTAGGTCGCTACCCCGGGGGTGTCTGGAGTCGTGGGGGCCGGGCGAGCCGGCCCGGTGGGTCAGTTCAGGTCGACGACGTACTGGTTGGACTGGCCGGCCAGCACCTGCAGCAGCTGGTTGCCCGAGGCGAAGAGGATCCGCCCCTGGGAGTCCAGCCCCTGGAGGGTGGCGCTCCAGTTGCCCTGGACCACGCCGCTGTACTGCACGCCGGTGTCGGTGCAGTTGTAGGTGGCGTCGTCGTAGGTGGCGCCGCTGGGATCCCGCAGGATGACCCGGACACCGTCCACGCCGCCGCAGACCCCGCTGCCCTGGAAGGTCCAGTAGATGAGGAGGTCGCCGGTCGTGGCCAGCAGGTCGACGGTGTAGGTGTCCGCCTGCCCCTGGCTGACGGTGATCGCCGCCACGCCCTGGTAGAGCATGACGTTGCTGCCGTAGGCGTCGAGCTGCACGGTGTAGCCGCCCGGCGCCACCATGTTCCAGGTCACCCCGGCGCTGGCGCAGGCGATGCTGGCCGAGTCGAGGAGGTTGTCCTGGGCGTCGAAGAGGCTGGCGACCACGGTGTCGACCCCGGCGCTGGCGCAGTCGGAGATGCCGCCGAAGCTGTTCCAGTAGACGGTGAGGTCACCGAAGGTGCTCTCCACGTCGATCTCGAAGCGGTTCTCCCGGTTCGAGTTCACGCTGACCCGGCGAGGGGCGCCCATCTCGTAGAGCAGGCCCCGGTTGTCGTAGCCCTCGATGGTCACGTCGTAGGTGCCCACCAGCAGGTTGGCGATGGTCATGCCCTCGGGGAACTGGCTGCAGAGCTCGTCCTTGGTGGTGCCGTCGCTGTTGTCCACGCCCTCCACCCGGACGACCACCCGGCTCACGCCGGCGGTCTGACAGGTCGCCCCGCCGAAGGTGTAGATGAGGGTGAGGTCTTCGCGGGCGTTGCTCCCCCCGCCACCTCCGACGACGATGCAGCCGGAGCTGAAGAGCCCCAGGGTCAGGGCGACCGCGGCGATGCCTGCGAAGTTGAGGTTTCTGGTCTTCACTGTGGGCCTCCTTGCCGCGTCCCTCGCGGCCCTTTGGGTCCAACCCTACCGACGATCCGGGGTCGGCGCGATTCAACGATTGCTCCCAGACCTTCGCAACCCCCGTGCCAGGGAGCCGCTTGACCCCCCCGATCCCGGGTGTTATTGCGATTACCCTCAATATTCGGGGACTTGCGGCGATCCGGGGCGGTCGGTTCTTTCGGGAATGGACCGGGGTCCCGCCCCGTTCCAGGAGCCAGACGCGCGACATGAGTGACCAGATCCGTGCCTTTCTTGCAACAGCCACCGAGGCCAGCGCCTCGACGGGCCAGGCGGTCGCCCCTCAGGGCGGGATCGACTACTGGGAGATCGCCACCGGCTCCGGCCTGATCGTCGGCAGCGTCCTCTTGCTGCTGGTGGCCGCCTCGGTCGCCAGCTGGGCCATCATCGTGCGCAAGGCCATCCAGCTGCGCCGGGCGAGGATGCAGAGCATCGCCTTCCTCGACGCCTTCTGGCAGTCCAAGCGCCTCGACGCCCTCTTCCAGACGGCCGAGGAGCTCGACGCGAGCCCGGTCTCGCAGGTCTTCAAGGCGGGCTACGTCGAGCTGACCAAGCTCACCCGCGACGGCGAGACCCCCACCGACGCCGACGACATCGAGAACGTCGAGCGCGCCCTGCGCCGCGCCAGCAGCGCCGAGCTGACCCACCTCGAGTCGACGACCTCCTTCCTCGCCACCGTGGGCTCGGCTGCCCCCTTCGTGGGCCTCTTCGGCACCGTCTGGGGCATCATGGGCGCCTTCCACGAGATCTACATGATGGGGAACGCCAACCTGGCCACGGTGGCGCAGCCCATCTCCGAGGCCCTCATCGCCACGGCCGTCGGCCTCTTCGCCGCCATCCCGGCGGTGGTGGCCTACAACCACTTCATGGCGGGCGTGCGGGTGCTGGAAGCCGAGATGCACAACTTCTCGATCGACTTCCTGAACATCATCCGGCGCCACTTCTTCAAGAAGAAGCGGCAGGGGTGAGCCAGAGATGGGGATGAGCACCGGCGGCGGCTCGCGCCGCGCGATGAGCGACATCAACGTCACGCCCCTGGTGGACGTGATGCTGGTCCTCCTCATCATCTTCATGGTCACCGCCCCCCTCATCGTGCAGGGGGTGAAGGTCGATCTGCCCGAGGCCCGGGCCCAGGCGATGGAGGAGGACGACCCGCCCCTGATCCTCACCGTCAACGAGGAGCAGAAGGTCTTCATCGGCGAGGTCGAGATCCCCCTCGAGGAGCTCGAGCTGAAGCTCAAGGCCAACGCCCGGGTGCAGAAGGACAAGGAAGTCTATCTGCACGCAGACCGGAAGCTCCCCTACGGCGTAGTGGTTGAGGTGATGGCCATCATGAAGCGCGCCGGCGTGGAGAACCTGGGGATGATCACCGATCCCACCGAGAAGCCCGAGGAGCGGGCGAAGAAGGGCAAGCGGGGCCGCTGATGAGCGCCGCCGTCTCCGCCTCGGGACTGCGGGGCCGGGCCGATCCCCTGGCCCTCTGGACCTTCGTGGGCTCCCTCGTGGTCCACGCCGGCCTGCTGGTGATCGCGATGGTCGCCTCCTGCGTGAACGCCCAGGCGCCCATCCGGACCAACACCAAGCCGATCGTGGCCAAGCTGGTGCGGCTGGGTGAGAAGCGCGACGCGAACCTCCTGCCCCGGATCGACAAGGCCCCTCCCCCGCCCAAGCCGGCGGCGGCGGTCCTGCCCCCGAAGCCCGACGCCCCGGTGATCCCGAAGAAGAAGGTCCCCGAGGCGGTGAAGGAGGACACGCCCGACCGCAGCGAGGCGGACCTGGCCGCCGCGATCTCCCGGATCGCCGAGCAGTACGATCCCAACGCCACCGCCGAGGCCCCGGCGGGCGACCCCGAGGGCGACCCCGGGGGCAACGCCTCCGACGCCGGCGAGGGCGACCGCTACCTGGCGCTCGTGCAGCGGGCGGTGCGCTCCCACTACCGGATCCCCAGCATCATCTCCGACCGTGAGCGCCTCTTCCTGAATGCCACGGTGGTCATCTTCGTCTCTCCGGACGGTCGCATTCTCCGTCGGGAGATCGAGACCCCCTCCGGCAACGAACACTTCGACTCCGCCCTCCTCTCAGCGATCGACGCGGCCAGCCCCCTGCCCCCTCCTCCGGAGGGCTGGCGAGAGACCTTCCAGAAGGAAGGCCTGGGCCTCCGCTTCAAGATCTGATGCCAGTGAACAGCATGCACGCGCGCCGCCTCCTCTCCCTCCTCCTCCTCCTGGCCCTCGGCCTGCCCTCCCTGGCCCGGGCGGAGCGCCCCTACATCGACATCAGCGGCGCCACCTTCCGGCCCTACCCGCTGGCGATCCCCCGGCCGCTCACCGCGTCCCCGGATCAGGGCGCGGCCGCCGACCTGCTGGTGGAGCGCCTCCGCTACGACCTCGACGTCAGCGGGCTCTTCCAGGTCCTCGACCCCCGCTCCTTCCTGGCGCGGCCCGACGAGGGGATGACCGCCCTGGCCATCAAGTTCAACGACTGGGCGAACGTGGGCGCCGAGGGCCTGCTGAAGATCCAGCTCTCGGCCGAGGGCGAGAAGCTGAAGGTGGAGGCCCGCCTCTTCGGCGTCACCCGGGCCGAGCAGCTGGCCGAGTGGACCTTCGAGGACCGCGCGGCCGAGGTGCGCAGCCTCGCTCACCGCCTGGCCGACGCGGTCGTCCACTACTTCACCCGGGAGCGCAGCATCTTCGACACCCGGCTGACCTTCATCCGCAAGATCGACGGCAAGAAGCAGGTCTGGGTCTCGGACTGGGATGGCAACGGGGCCCGCCGGGTGGTCGGCGGAGAGCTGAACCTCCTGCCCGCCTGGAGCCCCGCGGGCGACGGGCTGCTCTTCACCTCCTACCGGGACGGAGATCCCGACCTCTACACCGCCACCCTGGACGGCAAGGTGAAGCGGCTGGTCGGCGGGGACGCGATGTTCACCGGGGGCGCCTACTCCCCCGACGGCAAGAAGGTCGCCTTCACCCGCATCGCCGACGGCAACGCCGAGATCTACCTGACCTCCTCGCAGGGCGGAAAGATCGAGCGCCTCACCGACGCCTACGGGGTGGACACCTCGCCCAGCTGGTCCCCCGACGGCCAGAAGATCGCCTTCGTCTCCTCGCGCCACGGCAACCCTCACATCTTCGTGATGAACGCCGACGGCTCGGGGCAGAAGCGCATCACCTTCCAGGGCAACTACAACCAGACCCCCGACTGGTCGCCCCGGGGTGACGTGATCGCCTTCACCGCCCGCGACGAGCGCAACGTCTTCGACCTCTTCACGGTCAACCCCGACACCGGCGAGATCCGTCGCCTCACCCAGGACACCGGCAACAACGAGGAGCCGAGCTTCTCTCCCAACGGCCGGCACATCGCCTTCACCTCGACCCGCAGCGGGACCCCGCGGATCTACATCATGAACGCGGACGGGACCGGCCAGCGCCTGCTCGATCTGCCCGCGGGCAGCTACTACACGCCGGCGTGGGGCCCCTGGACGGCCAAGGCCGACTGAAGGCCCGGGCCGCCCAAGGGCGCGGGCCCTCCCTCGGGCAGCTGAAGACCGCGCCCGGCCTTCAGGGGCAGGGACGGTTGCAGACGACGATGTCGTTCGGGCAGGACTGCTGCCCGCCCATGCAGAACTCGAAGCCACAGCTCGTGGCGCCGGTGCAGTCGATGAGGCAGCGGGCCGAGTTCCGGCAGTCGACGTCGTTCAGGCAGTTGTTCGCGCCGGTGCAGTCGATCGTGCAGGTGGACGCGTCGGCGCAGAACGCCGTGCAGTCGTCCGCGCCGGCGCAGTCGACGGTGCAGTCCGCGCCTCCCGCGCAGCGGGTGTCACAGATCCCGGTCGTCCCCTGGCAACCGATGGTGCAGGTGGTCCCGTCCTGGCAGAAGGCGTTGCAGGAGGTGGCCGAGGTGCAGTCGAAGGTGCAGTCGCAGCCGGAGACCGTGCAAACCGGGGTGGCGGCCCCCGTCACGACCTCGGTGCAGGTGCCTCCGCTGCAGGCGGCGCAGGAGCCCGCCGAGCAGTCGATGGGGCAGCTCTGGGCCGTCTCCGAGCCACTGCAGGAGCCGTCGCCGCAGCCCGAGGCGCAGTCCAGCGGGCAGGAGTAGTGGGTCTCGTCGATCCCGCACGCGCCGTCGCCGCAGTCGACGCTGCAGTCCTGCGGGCAGGTCGCGAAGGTGTCCGGAGGGATGCAGCGGCCGTCGCCGTTGCAGGTCGCGCAGTCCTGGGGACAGCTGGTGGCCGTCTCGTTGCCGGTGCACTGGCCGTCGCCGCAGACGGGCGGGCAGTCGGCCGGGCAGCTGATCGCCGTCTCGGGGGCGACGCAGCTTCCATCTCCGCAACCGGCCGGATCGACGACGGTGAAGGCCTCGGGCAGCGAGGCCTCCCGCAGGTCGGGGGCCCGCACGAGGAGGTCGTGGAGCCCCACCGGGAGGGTGCCGGGCACCGTGGCGGTGAGGGTCTCCTCGTCCACCCAGGTCACGTCCTGCAGGGCGACGCCGGAGAGCTCCGCCTCGAAGGCATAGCTCAGGAGCTTCTCGCCGCCTCGCCGGAAGCTCGCCACCACGGAGGGCGCGAAGCCGCTGCCCTGGAGGGTGACGGGGGTTGTGTCCCCCTGCAGGGCGCCGTCCGGCGTGATGGACTCGACCTCGATCGGTCCCACGTCGTGGGTGCGGCTCCGGCAGGCCGATCCGCAGAGCAGCGCCGCTGCGAGGAGCAGGAGGACGGGAACCGGGATCCGGGACTTCATCTAGCGCCACCTCCAGCGGTAGCCGAGCTGCAGGGCGACCCCCAGGCCGCCGACCTCGAAGATCCCCCGCTGCACCGAGAGCGCCCGCAGCTCCAGCTCGCAGAGGAGCGCACCAGGACCCAGCTCCAGGCCCAGCCCGAGGCCGAGGCTGGCCCCGAAGAGGAGGCCCCGCTCTCCGGCGAGCACGCGATCGGAGACCCGGGCGCGGGCCCAGTAGGACTCCAGGATCAGCCCGGCCGAGGCGTGGGGCTGGAGCCGCCCCTCGCCGAGGGCGTAGCCGACCCTCAGCTGCAAGGGCAGGCGCAGGAGGGTGGCGCTCCCCTCCTCACCCGGGGCGAGCCCCGAGAGCGGGCTGCGCAGATGCGAGACCTGCAGGATCAGCTCGCCGAAGGTGCGGCCCCGGAGGAAGTGCGGGCGGTGTCCGGCCCCCAGGCCGACGGTCCAGCCCAGGTCACCGCCGCCGGTCATCACGCCCCCCGCACTCAGCGAGGCGAAGTGGAGAAGGGAGCGAGGGGAGCCCGGTGAGGGGGAGAGGGGCCCCAAGCCGGCGGGGGGCGGCGATCCCCCGCGCAGGGCGACGGGAGGAGAGGGCAGCGAGGGCGGGGCCTGCTGCTCCAGGGTGCGGGTCTCGGAGGCGCCCAGCACCTTGCCGTCGCCGGTCAGCGCCTGCACCTGCCACTTCCACCGGCCGGGCTCGAGCGCCTCGAGCTCGAGGGTCGCCGTCTTCGCGGGGAGTATCCGGGCGGGTGCCGGGTTCCCCGCCTCGGGGGTGAGGAGGAGGCGGTAGCCCTGCGCCAACGTCACCTCGTCCCACCGGAAGACGAGGGGCGGCCGATCGGCCCCGGACCCGAAGCTGGCTCCCTCCGCCGGCGCCGCGAGGGTCAGCTGGGTGGCGACGACCTCGAGCTGCCGGGGCTTGCTCCACTCCGACCAGCGCCCATCCTGATCCCGGGAGCGCACCCGGAGGAAGTGGCGCCCCGTTCGGCGGGTGCGGAAGGTGGCGGTGCTGCGAGGAGCAGGAGAGGTCCTGGTCCCCCGGTCGAAGGCCGCGTTCCGGGCGACCTGGAGCTCGTGCCCGGCGGCGGGCCCGGACTGCCAGCGGACCTCCGCCGTGGCCACGCCCTCCACGAGCGGGAGCTGGACCCCCGCTCGCGGTGCGCTCAGCTCGGGGGCCGCCAGGCGCAGGTCGATCGTGCCCGGCGTCCCCCAGCTCGAGCTGCGGCCGGCCGCGTCGATCGCCCGGACGCGGAAGTGATAGGTCCCCGGGAGCGGCGGCGTCCAGCTCTGCTCGGCCCGGCCCCGGGCGCTCAGCGCGGCGAGGATCGTCTCGAAGCCCGGCTGCTTCGCGAGCTGGATCTCGTACTGCCGGACGGCCGGCTGCGCCTCCCAGCGCAATACAACGCTCTGCCCCCCGGAGAAGAGGATCGGGCTCCCCCCGGAGGGGCTGCTGGCCCGGGGGCCGCCCCTCGGCGCCTGGATCCGCTTGGTCTGGGTGAAGACCCCCGGGCGGCCGTCTGCGTCGATGCTCCGGACGCGATACCAGTAGTCCCTCTCCAGGGAGGGGGGCTCCCACTCGAGGTAGGTCCGCCGCACCCGGGTCGTGTGGATGACCTTCTTGCCGGCCTGGTCCGTCGAGATCTCCACCTCGTAGAGCTCGATCCCCGGCACGGAGCTCCAGCGGAGGCGGTGGACCTGCCGACCGACCTCGGCGCGGACCCCTCCAGCCGGGAGGAGCAGCCCGAAGACGAGCAGCGCTTCCACGAGACCTCGCGCGATGGTGGCCTGCCGGGGGGGCATGGCCTAGCCGTCGTCGCGGACCCGGGAGAGCGCCTCCTGGGCCCGGGTGAGCTTCTCCTGGAGATCCCGGTGGCTCCGGGAGAGCTCCAGGGCCTGCCGGCACTTCTTCAGCACCTTGCCCACGTCGTCGAAGGGCTTGGGCAGGAAGGCCTTGATGGCGTGGCGGAAGATCCGGTCGATCGACTCGAGGGTCGAGTCCGCCGAGAGGACGATGATGGGCATGTCCGGCGCGAACTCGAGGGCCTTGGGGATCAGCGAGTAGCCGTCCATCCGCGGCATGTGCAGATCGGTCAGCATGAGGTCGAAGCTCTTCCTGGAGAGGTGATCGACGGCCTCCTCTCCGTTCCTGGCGAGGGTGACGCCCCAGCCCTCACGGCGGAAGACCATCTCGAGGAGCTCGCGAACGGTCTCGTCATCGTCCACGACCAGGATGTTGGCATTCACTGCTCCGGAGTCTAGCAGGAGCCGACGCCCCCGTGGGGAAAGCGCGCCGGGCCGAGCGGGGAGGTCCGTCCGGTGAAGCGACGTGCGCCCGGGCGGTGCGAGGACCTATCCTTGAGGCATGGGCCAGGCGGGCGAGGAGCGGGTGGCGAGGTATCTGGCGGTGCGCGAGCAGACGATGGCGCTCTGCGAGGGGCTCGAGGTCGAGGACCTGGTGGTCCAGAGCATGCCCGACGCCAGCCCTCTCAAGTGGCACCTCGGCCACACCAGCTGGTACTTCGAGACCTTCAGACGCAGCCGGCGGGGCGTTCGAGGGTAGAGTCTACCCTACAAAGGGGGCTCGGGGCCTCGCCATGGGGCCTGACTTTTTCGCCCGTGATCGGGATCACTCGTGGGAGAGGATCTCGGAGCGGTGCTCGACCACCCAGGGGTGGTCGTGGTGGTCCTTCGCCTCCGGGTCCGGCACGAAGCCGGGCTGGAGGCGCGCGCGCAGCCTCCCCAGGGTGGCGAAGTCCCGGTTGCTCACCACCGGGATGCCCGCCTCGACGAGCAGGGCCGCGGCCACCCCGAAGCCGAACTGAAACCTGCGCGGCGTATCGAAGCGGCACCCCAGGGAGATCACCTGGGTGCCGCAGGCCGCGCTGGCGTCGGTGAGCAAGGCCAGCTCCGCCTCCTCGCGCAGGGCCAGATCGCGCATGGCCTCGGCCCCCCGCCGCATCCCCTCGGAGAGATCCTGGCCGTGCTGGTCGAGCACCCGGGCCCGCCCGGCGTGGAAGGCCCGGCCGTCCCCGCCGTGCAGATCGGGCATGGTCCGGGGCGTGCCCAGGCCGTGGTCCTCGGGGCAGAAGGGGATCACCTTCAGGGTGGGCAGGGCGAGGAGCTCCGCGTTCTTTGCCCCCATCCCGTAGTCGTCACCGTCCACCCCGCAGGGCGCGCCGGTCAGGCAGGCCGAGACCAGCAGGCGCCAGGGGTCGGCCTCGGTGGGCTCGCGCAGGGCGGCGACCGCCCCGGGGTGGAGAGCGAGCTTCACCCCGGGGGAGGCGCAGGGGCGACCGCGATGGGTGGCGGCGGCGCGGCGACCATCGACGAGGGCGACAGGGCACCGTCGTTGCCGCGGTACTCGCAGTAGCGCTCGATCCGGGCCGCGGTGTCCTCGGCGGCCTGGCCGAGGGCGTCGCTGATCCGGGTCGCCTCGTCGAGTGAGCCCTGGGCGACCTGCGCCATCAGGACCGCGACCTGATCGAGGTAGCCGAGGAAGGCGATCTGGATCTGCGCCAGGTTGCCCACGGCGTTCTGCAGCTGATCCAGCGGCCGCTTGATGAAGGCGGTGTAGACGAAGCCCAGGCCCAGCCCGCCGCCGAAGAGGCCGCCGGTGAGCAGGGGGCCCCAGGCCACGCCGGTGAGCACGCCCCAGAGCTCGACGCCCACGGTGACGACCGCGATCAGGACGCCCACCCAGAAGAGGGCCTGACTCTGGACGATGGTGCGCAGGTAGGCGGTGCGGCTGTCATCGATCAGCTGGCCGACCGGCTTCTCCATCTCCGCACGCTTGAAGATGGGCGCCGTCGAGAGGTAGGTGCCGGTCTTGGCGAAGACCTCCTTCTTCTCGGCGCCGACCGGGCGCTCCGTTCCGTCGTCCCCGGGGATCTCCTCGAAGACCTCCTCGAGCGCGGCCTGACGGTCACTGATCAGCTTGTCCAGGAAGAGCGGATCGCGGGCCGCACGCTCGTACGACCTCGACACCATCTGCTGGACGTATTCCTGCTTCTGCATGGGGTCCCCCTCTTGGTTCGCGGGGAAACTAGCAGGTTTCGGCTGAGGTGTAGGAAGGACAACCGCCCTTTTTGCGAAGGCCGGTTGACGGAAATCGCATTATCAGACGCAGCCGGTGGGGCGTTCGAGGGTAGAGTCTACCCTACAAAGGGGGCTCGGGGCCTCGCCATGGGGCCTGGGCTGGCCGAGAAGCTGTGAGCGGCGACGAGCTCCGCGAGGTCAAGCACTACCTGGTGATCGACCTCGAGGCGACGACCGAC